>DASUQG010000248.1:0-15079 GCA_036280695.1 Thermoleophilaceae bacterium | reverse complement strand
CTGCGCCACGATCGCCGGGTGGTAGCGCTGACCCGGCGCGTTCACCACGCCGAACGGCAGGGCGGTTGCCTGCAGCGCCGCACCGAGGAACGACCACGCGAACCCGGACTCGCCCTGGCGCTCGCTCCACGGCGAGAAGTGGTCCGAGGACATGGCGGCGCGAAACCCGGCAGCCTCGGCCTCCCGCACGTGCGCCAGCAGGCGGCTCGGCGGGATCTGCTCGTGTGAACAATGCAGGCCGAAGATCGGCACGGCTGCTGGTTACCCCGGCGCGGCTCCGTCCATGCTGCGGCGATCAGGTGACCGCGCGCGCTCGCGTCTGCGCGGCCCGCACCGCGGCGCTGAGTGTCTCGACGTCGTAGGCGCCGTGGTGGCGCCTCCCGTTGACGAAGAAGGTCGGCGTCCCTCCCACACCGCTCGCGTCGGCGCTCTCCACGTCGCGGTCGACCCTCGGGGCGTGCTGGCGGTGGCGCAGCTCGTGCCAGAAGCGCTCGACGTCGAGCCCAAGCTCTCCGGCGTGGTTGGCAAGATCCGTGGGCGACAGCTTGTCCTGGTTGGCGAGCAGCCTGTCGTGCATCTCCCAGAAGCGCCCCTGCGAGCCGGCCGCCTCGGCCGCCTCGGCCGCTATCTGCGCGTGGGGGTGCACGTCGTTCAGCGGAAGGTGTCGCCAGACGTAGCGGAGGTCGCCGCCGAACGAGTCGAGCAGCTCGCGAATCACGACCTCCGCGCGCCCGCAGTAGGGGCACTCGTAGTCGCCGTATTCCACGAGCGTGACCGGCGCGGCGTCGGGGCCGCGAACGTGGTCGCGCCCGAGCTCCACGTCGTCGGAGAGATCGAGCAGGTCCTCCGCGGTGCCGGCGAGCTCTCGGGCGCGCAACGACTCCGGCAGCACCTCGATCAGCCGGAACAGGCCCCAGCTCAAGAGCGTCGCGAGGATCGCTGCAGCGAGCACACCGAGCTTCGCCTCGTCGAGCTGCTGGCCGTCGAAGGCGTGGCTCGAGATCAGGAGCGACACCGTGAAGCCGATGCCGCCGACCGCGCCGGCGGCGACTACGGAGCTCCAGCCGAGCGTCCGCTTTACCGTGCCGACGGCCACGCGTGTTCCAAGCCATATCGCAGCCGTGACACCGAGCGGCTTGCCGAGCACGTATCCGAACACGATCCCGAGGGTGATCGGAGAGGTCAGCGCGTCGCCGAGCAGGTCGGCGTCGATGTCGATGCCGGCGTTCGCGAGCGCGAACAGGGGCACGATCGCGAAGCTGGTCCACGGTAGGAGCCGGAACTGAAGGCGCTCGTTGGGCGAGATCGCGGACGCCAGGCCGCGCTGGGTCGAGCGCGCCAGCTCCGGAGTGGGCTGCTCGCGAAACGATCGCGCCAGCTCCGTCACGCGCTCGAGATCTGAGCGCGCGGGCGGATATGCAGTCGTGACGAGGCCGATCGCGAGGCCGGCGATGATCGGGTCGACGCCCGACTCGTGCAGCGCGACCCAGAGGGCAGTGCCGACAATGGCGGCCGCGGGCGCACGCGCCGCAGCCGGCGCGTAGCGAAGAGCGATCAGCACGACGAAGAAGGCGGCCGCCAGAGCCAGCGGGACGAGCTCGACACTCTCGGTGTACACCGTCGCGATCACCAGCAGGGCCACCAGGTCGTCGATCACCAGGAGCGTGAGCACACGGACTCGCAGCCGCTCGGCTCCGCGGGACAGGAGCGCCAGGACGCCCAGTGCGAAGGCCGTGTCGGTGGACATCGCGGCGCCCCAGCCGTGCGCCCCCGGGCCGCCGGCGTTGATGGCGAGATAGATCAGCACGGCGCCCGCCATGCCGCCGAGCGCGGCGACAAGCGGCAGCGCCAGCCGCTGGCGCTCGCGAAGGGCGCCCAGGTCGAGCTCCCGCTTCGCCTCGAGCCCGACGACTAGGAAGAAGAGCGTCATCAGCCCCTGGTTGATCCACTCCCGCAGCTCGAGCGAGATTCCGTCCCCGCCGAGTTGGATCGACAGCGTCGTCGTCCAGACCGACTCGTACGAGCTCGACGAGTTCGCCCACAGCAGCGCGGCCACCGTCGCCGCGAGCAACACGACCGCACTGCCGGACTCGGTGTTCAGGAAGTCGCGAACGGGCGCGGCCGCGTTGCGCGCCCAGGCCGTTCGCCCGCTGAAGACGGAGCGCTCGGTCAACGCCCGGGACGGTCGACGCGGTCGTCGCGGGCAAGGATCCGCGCGCTGTCGGTGATGAGCCGCCGCTCGCGCAGGCCCGCTAGCCCCAGCTTGAGCCTCCCGAACGAGACGAGCGTGACCTGCTCGTCGTGCAGGGACAGGCGGTAGCTCGCGGCCTCGAGCGGGACGGCGTGGCCGTCGGCCTGGATCTCGAAACCGGCGTAGCTCTGGTGCACCTCCACGCGGACGCTCGAGGTCGTGGGAACCACCAGCGGCGGGGCGTGCCCGCCGTGCATCGCGAGCGGGGTGCACACGACCGCGGGCGTGCCGGAGAGCAGCACCGGTCCGCCGGCGGCCATCGAGTACGCGCTCGATCCGAGCGGAGTCGCGACGACCAGTCCGTCCCCGGCGGCCCGGACGTAGAGCTCGTCGTCGACGTACAGGTCGGCCAGCACCTGTCCGGCACCGCGACGGGCGACCACAAAGTCGTTCACTGCCCACTGGTCGGCCGCGCCGTCCGGATGGATGGCAAGCGCCGGAAGTGGGCGCGGCGTCCAGTCGCCCGCGCGCACGCGCTCCAGGGCGTCGCCGAGGCGGTCGGCGGGAATCGCCGTGAGCGCGCCGAGGCTTCCGCACGCCACGCCGAGCACGGGTGCGTGCATGGCGGCCGACGCGCGCAGAGCCGACAGCACCGTGCCGTCGCCGCCGAGCGCAACCACGAGGTCGCCCGCCTCGAGCTTGCCGTGCGGAACGAGCTCACGGACCGGGCCCCCGGCGACCTCCAGCTGAACCAGATCCAGCCCGTGCTCCCCGGTCCAGCGCTCGAGGGTCCCGAGCGCCTCGGTGACAGGGCGGGTGGGATGGACGACGATCGCCACGCGCTGCGGTTCTGCACGGGCAGCCACGCGGCGGAGCCTACGCGGGTGGGAACGCTGATTGTTCACCCCTAGCTGCGTCCAGGCTCTGCCCTGCGAACTGGAGATCCTGGCCTCCGGCTGCCGATAGCGAAAGTGGTGTCGAACGGCTGTCCGATGCGGGTACGGAGCCGAGGCGTGTTCGCTGCAGCCTGTGCTGCGCTGGCGGCGCTCGCCTTCGCCTGCCCGGCGGCGGCTCAGCTGCCATCGGTCAAGATCGACGCCCAGCTCCCCGAGCTTCAGCTTCCCCTCCAGAACGGAGCGGTCGGTGACGCGGTCCCCGGAGACGTCGTCGAGGAGACGCTGAACGAGACGGTGGACGAGCCCCTGCCCGAACCGGTCGAGGACGTGGTGAGTGACTCCCCGGTCGCGCCGGTCCGCGACGAGGTGCGGCGCGTGGTGGGCAACACAACGGGCGGCGGGGGCGAAAACGGCGGAAGCGGCAGCGGCGCGCCGGCGACGGAATCGGCGCAGCCGGGCGGCGGTTCCGGCTCCACTCAGGGCGGCTCGCCCGGCACAAGCGGGTCACCGGGAGGCGACACGAGCCGCGGCGGGAGCGGCGAGCGCCTCGCTCGCGAGCGTCTCGCACGCCGGGCCGAACGCGGCACTCCGAGCCGCGGCACCGGCACGTCACGGCCCCGCGGCTCGCGCCGCGACCGCCGCCAGGCGTCCCCGGCACCCGAGGACGGCGGCAGCCCGATCGCAAGGACCGTCGAGAAGCTCGTCCAGGTGGTCCCCCGCGTCGTGTGGCTCGCACTGGGTGTCCTGCTGCTGACCGCGATCGCGCTCGGCACCCGCACGTTCGTCGAGCGGCGGCGCGCCCGCGTGCTCGAGGAGGAGCGCGAACAGCTTCTTCGTGAGGTCGGTCTGCTCGAGCGGGCGCTGCTCCCGGAGGTGCCGGAGCAGCTCGGAGCGCTCGCCGCGTCGGTGGCGTACCGGCCGTGCGAGGGACCGGCCGCCGGCGGCGACTTCTACGACGCGTTCGAGCTCCCGGGCGGGCGCGCGGCGATCCTGGTGGGGGACGTGGCGGGCCACGGCCAGGAGGCGCTCGAGCGAACGAACGCGATCCGCACCCGGCTGCACGCGTGCCTCGAGGCGGGCATGTCGCCTCGCGTCGCGCTCGCGTCGACGGGCCAGCGCACTGCCAGCGAGTCCGGCGGACGCTTCGCCACCGTAATCGTGGCGGTCCACGACCCGGCGGCCGGGACGCTCACCTACGCCGCGGCGGGACACCCTCCGCCGATCCTGACGGGCCCCTCGGCCTTCGAGCCACTCACCGTTGCATCGTCGCCGCCGCTGGGCGTGGACCCGCGCAACGGTCTCCGCGAGACCACCGTGCCGCTACCCGCCGGCTCGGTCGCGTGCCTCTTCACCGATGGCCTGCTCGAGGCGCGCGTGGGCGATGAACTGTTCGGCCGCGAGCGCCTGACCGCGATGGTGGCCGAGATAGGCCCCGACGAGCAGGCCAACGATCTGCTCGAGTTCGTGATCGCCGCCACAGACGAGGCGGCGGACGACATGGCGGTGTTCGTGCTCCGGCCCGTCTCGGGCGCCGAGGTGCTCGCCCCCCGTGTCGAGACCGTGGAGCTCGACGCCGAGGACCTCCGTCTCGGCCTCGGCAAGCGCTTCCTCAATGCGTGCGAGCTGCCGGACGAGGACGCAGACGTCGCGCTGGAGCACGCGCACGCGGCGGCGGCCGGCAGCGGCGCCGCCCTGATCGCAGTGACGATCGACGATCGCGGTGCTCGCGCAAGCGTCAGCGCCGCCGGCGCGACCGCAGCGCCGGCAGCGGCGTAGCGAGCCAGTTCCGCACGGCCGCGCGCACGGCTTCGAGGTCGGCGCTGAGGCTGTGATTGCCGGCCACGACCACCACGCTCCGGTTCGGGCCGCCCTCCGGCATGCCGAAGGGGTCGCGCTCGCCCTGTACGACGAGCACGGGAAGCTCGACGGCGTCGAGCTCGTGTTGGCGAGTCTTCTCGGGCCTGCCTGGAGCGTGGAGCGGGAACGCCAGGCAGAGCACGCCGATCGCACCGGTCTCCGCCGCCGTCCGGCACGCCACTCGCGCCCCGGCGGAGCGACCGCCCACGATCAGCGGCAGCCCCCGAAGCTCGCCGTCGCGCAGCTGCGTGACCACGGCAGCCCAGGCCGCGTCCAGCTGATTCGCCGGAGCAGGTGAGCGCCGACCCGCCACCAGGTACGGCTGCTCCACGAGGGCGACGCTGAAGCCCTCGCCGCCTGCGACCTCCGTGGCGGCCACCAGATCGCGGGCCGTGACTCCCCCGCCGGCTCCGTGACCGAGCACGAGCGCGCCCTTCGCGTTCTGGGCCGGGTGAAGGTGAACCCTGGCCGGGCCATGCGGCGTCTCGAGCTCGAGCACAACGGCGTCCGAGGATAGTGTTCGCGCCCGTGGCTCCGGACGTATCGGCGTGGCTCGCGGCGTACGGCGCGGCGTGGGAGGCCCACGACGGCGCGGCCGCGGCCGCCCTCTTTACGGAGGACGCGACCTACGAGTGGGGACCGTTCGACGAGCCGCTCGTGGGGCGAGCCGCCATCCGGGAGCGCTGGGGCGCCGCGACCGAGGACCAGGGCACGGTGCGATTCAACGCTTCGCCGATAGGGAGCGACGGCGATCGCGCCTTCGTCAGATGGCAGGTGTCGATGCACGCACCGGACAGCGCGCGGCCGGTGGAGCTCGACGGGGTCTTCGTGCTCGACTTCGCGCCCGACGGGCTCTGCGAGCGCCTCCAGGAGTGGTGGATGACCAAGCCGCCGAGCGGCGCTTTGACCTAGCGTCCCGCTATTGGAGGTAGCGCTCCACCGTGTCGGCGTCGCGCACCTGCGCCTGCTCGGGATCCGTGCCGGCGTCCCGGAACGCGCGGCGCTGGCGCAGCAGGTCCCAGCAGCGGTCGAGCTCCACCTCGACTGAGCGCAGGCGATCCCTGTCGCCCTCGAGGGCAGAAGGGTCGGAACTGTCGGCCTGCTCGCGAGCACGCAGGTCGTGCTCCTCCGTCACGAGCCGCTCGATCCGGTCGGCGATGCTCTCGTCGCTCATACCGAGGAGGTTACGCCGCCGCGACGCTCGATTGCGACTCGGCCACGCGCGCGATCCGGCCGGCCGCACCCTCGAGCGCGCCCGCGGACAGCAGCGCGGCGGTTGCCTTCTCCACCAGCCGCCCGGTGAAGCCGCCGCCGCGCCTCACGGACACAGAGGCGTTCAGCTCCGCGCCGGCGTCGTAGGGCACGAGGTCGTAGCGAACGTCGAAGGCCACGGGACCCTCAGCCGACAGCTCGAGTCTGGCCTCGTCGGCGGCGTGCACCTGGAGATCGAAGCCCACCGTGACGCCCGCGACCCTTCCGGTGACCCGTCCGCGGGTCCCGGCGGCCAGGCGCCGGCCGTCCAGATCGTCGAGATCGAACTCGACCGGCGACCACCGGCGGATTTCCTCGGGGTGCGTCAGGACCGCGAGCACCTCACAGGGCGTTGCGTTCGCTCGGGCTGTGGCGGTCCATTTCACGGGCACCAACCTCTCACCGGCCGCCCGGGCCTTGTGAGAAATGGAGCACAGTCGCTACGGCAGGGCGTTAGCGCGTGCGATGCGACGGAAGAGCCGGGCGCTCGGTCGCTCGCTGCGCGCGAGCGTGCGCGGGTTGAACGCGTACAGCCCGAAGTGGGCCGCGAAGCCCTCGGCCCACTCGTAGTTGTCGAGCAGGGACCAGTGGAAGTAGCCGCGGACGTCGGCCCCCGCCGCGATCGCGTCGTGGAGCGCGCCGAGATAACCGCGCAGGTACCCGGCGCGCTGGTCGTCCTCACGGTCGTCGATGCCGTTCTCGGTCACGTAGACGGGCCTGCCGTACGCGGCGGCCTCCTCCACCACCTGCCGGAAGCCCGCGGGGTCGATCTCCCAGCCGAAGTCGGTGCAGGTGCTCGGACATGACGGGCCGCCGGGGTTGCCGGTGCCGCGATAGGTCACCGCGGGCACGAAGTCGAACAGCGGGACCACCGGCGACACCGGAGCGCCGAGCGCGGTGGCGCGCCCCGGTGAGTAGTGGTTCACGCCGACGAAATCGGCCTTACCCGCGAGCCCCGGCCGGCGCTCGCCCGGGTCCACGGCACCGTCGGCGTCCGTGTCGTAGATCCCGCGCAGCGCCAGGTCGAGCCAGGCGCGGTTGAAGATCTGGTCCGCGTGCCGGGCAGCTTCGACGTCCGCCGCGCTCGACGGGTCGTTCGGCCGCCAGGCCACCATGTTGTGCACGAAGCCGACGCGGGCGCGGCGGTCGGTCGCCTTGATCGCGTCGTACGCCGCCGCGTTCGCGAGCCCGAGGTTCTCGAGCGCGCGCAGGGCGGCGGGATAGGACAGCACGGCCGGCGCCTTCACGCCGGTGACCCCAGGGATCGACACGAAGCCCTGGGAGACGGTCACGAGCGGCTCGTTCAGGGTGGCCCACAGACGCACGTTCCGGCCGAACTTCCAAGCAGCGAAGGCGGCGTACTTGCGGAACTCGGACACCGTGGAGCGGCTGAGCCAGCCGGCGCGTCTCAGGCCGGCGGGCACCGGGTCGGCCGACCCGACCCCTGCGAAGGCGCGTCGCACCGCGAGCGGGTCATGGATCCAGATCGGCAGTGTGAAGTGGTTGAGCGTCAGGAGGACCCGCATGCCGCGCCTCCGAGCTCCCCGGATGATGCGGCGGTAGCGCCGCACGGCGCGGCCATCCGCGACTCGATCGAGCCGCCGCAGATCCGCGCGGCCGATCCGCCGCCCGGTACGGATCGCCGCCGTCGAGCGAGGGAAGATCCGGCTCCATTCGACGCCGAGGCGGATCGCATTGGAACCGAGGCGCCGGCGCGCGCGGTCGAGGTCCGCCGGCCAGGTCTGCCAGAAGCCGGGGCCGCGAGCGACGCGATCGCCGCTCACCACGCCCGCCTGGATGAGGTCCGGGTCCGTCGTGAACGCCCACCAGTCGCTGCGCCGGTCGCTGTTAGCCCGCGAGCCTCCCGCCTCGACCTGGAAGCCCGCGGTGGCGGTGCCCCACAGGAACCCACGCGGGAACGGCTGCCGCGCGGACGCGGCCGGCGCGAGGGCGGCCGTCAGGACGAGGACCGCGGTCGCAGTGAGCCAGACGAGGTAGCGCGAGCCGGGCAACGAGGGCAGGCTAACGCGTCTAGCGGTGCGTCACGCGGACGAGCTCGAACTCCTCGTGGTGGCCCTTGACCACCTTTTCCTTGACCTCGCCGACCCCCGGGACGTAGTACTTCTTCTCAGTCTGCGGCTCGAGCGGGCTGCGCTCGAGCGTCACGAGCGGCCGCTCCGTGGCGACGCCGCGGCTGCCGGCGCCGCCACAAGCAGAGCGACGAGTAGGCCAAGCAACCCCTTCATGCGCCACGGGATAGCTGGGGCGCATGAGAGGACGATGAACGTCCAGGCTCAGGCCTCGGCGAGCTCGGGAAGCACGCCGACCTGGCGCAGTAGCGTCGTCACGTCCACGAGCTCCCACTCCTCCTCGATCTTTCCGTCACGGCAGCGACTGATCGTGAGACCTCCGAACTCGACGTCGCGTCCGGTGGCCGGCGCGCCCATCAGGTCGCCGTCGTGGCGGCCGCGGATGGTGGTGCGCGTGGCGACGTAGTCGCCCTCCGTGAACTGCTGCTCGATCGTGACGTTGAGGCCCGAGAGGGCGTCGCGGTAGACCTGGACCATCTCCGCGAGGCCCTGTGGACCGCGGGCCTCCTCGGGGTGGCACACGTAGTCGGGACTGACGATGGCGTGCAGCGCGTCGAAGTTGCCCTGCGAGGCCTGCTCGAAGCAGTCGCGCACCGCGGCCTTGTTCTCTTCACTGGCGGACATCTGGTCCTCCTTGAGCCGGGGTTCCGGGTCGTCGTTGCGACCCTCGCCGCAGCATCGGCGCTCGGCGGCGTCCGCGCATCGGTGTGAATACCTATTCGGCTACGGGTCTCCGGCGAGCTCCCGCACCGCGTAGGCGGCGGCCTCGGCCCGGCTGCGCAGGCCGAGCTTCGAGAGGATGCTGGCCACGTGGTGCTCCGCCGTGCGCGGGCTGATGTAGAGCCGCTCGGCGATCTCCGCGTTGGACAGCCCGGCTGCGAGCAGCGAGACCACCTCGGTCTCCCGCTTGGTGAGCGTCCCGTGGCCCTTCGGCCACGCGCGCCCGCCCGCAGCTCCGAGCTGCCGGAGCAGGCCGGCCGCGGCATCGGAATCCCGGGTGGCCCCCAGCTCCTCGAACGACGCGAGCGCCAGCCGCGCCTCGTGGGCTGCGACCTCGGGCGTCTCCGAGGCGATCACCCGCGCGAGCTCGAACCGCGCCCGCCCCGCCTCGAGCGGGAGGCCCAGGGCGGCAAGCGCCTCGAGCGCGTTCTTGAGGTGACCCGCCGCGCGAGCATCCCCCTCGGCCGCCCGTACCTGCCCGGTCGCGAGCTCGGCGAAGGCCCGCACGAGGTCGCTGCTCGACCCGGCGGCCAGCGCCGTGAGTCGCTTCAGCGTCTCACTCGCGGCCGGGACGTCCTCGCGTTCCAGCTCGACCCTCAGGAGCAGCTCCAGCAGGGGTGCGCAGACTGGGTCGGCCGGGTCGCCGCCCTCGAAACAGAGCCGCGCCAGCTCCCCGGCGAGACCGAGGTCACCGCGCGCGAGGGCGATGGTCGCCGCCGCGCGCCTCGCGGTCGGGTGCCACTCCACGCCCTCCAAGAGGCGCTCGGCCTCCTCGTAGCGCCCCTGCCTCACGCGGAGGTCCGCCAGCCGGACGAGCGGGTAGGCCCGGTCGCCCAGGTAGCCGCGCTCGAAGCCCTTGATGGCGTCGAGCAGCTCCGCCTCGGCCTCCGTCCAGCGTCCCAACGCGATCAGGATCCCGCCGTAGTGCGTCCGGCACGTGGGCCGCACGAAGCTCGTCCATGCCACGTAGCGGTCGACCAGCGCCATCCACTCCTCCGCGCGCCTCACGTCGGTCGCGTGCTCGCACGCGCTCAGCAGCCTGCAGCAGATCTCCCCTACCGCGCCGTGGCTCGCGATCTCGCCGGCCGTGACCGCGGCCATCGCCTCGTCCAGTAGCTTCATGCCCTCCGCGACGCGGCCGGTCGCCACGTAGGTCTCGCCGAGCAGCGCGAGCGCCTCGAACTCGAGGTCGGCGTCGCCGAAGCGCCTTGCGATCGTGAGTGCTGAGGCGGCGCACTTCTCACGCTCCGACGAGTCGCGCGTGAACGGGGCCCGGTCCAGGATCAGCCACCCGTGGGCCGCGCAGTCCTCGACTCCCTCGAGCGAACGCTCCGCTCGGGCCATCCAGCCGCTGGCGGCGGCGAAGTTGCCGTGGCACGTGGCATGGAGGAACCCGAGCCAGCGCGCGCAGTGCGCCGCCTGCACCGGCTCGCCCGAGCGCTGGTACGCCGCGAACGCGCGCTCCTTCAGTTCGATCGCGGCCTCGTAGTCGCCCTCGAAGTGAACGGCCTGGCTCAGGCCGTCGAGCACCTCCGCCGTCTCCGCCTGCGCCCGCGCCTTCTCGAACCACGAGCGGGCGCTCGGCCAGTCAGCCGCTGCGAGCGCTTCCCAGCCCCTCTGGACGGGGTCCGGGTCCTGGGTCCCCATGGCGGGATGATCTCACTGCACTGCGGCGCTCGGCAGCTCGTCCCCGGTCCAGGTGCTCCAGTCGGGCGTCACGCAGATGTACCAGCCCTCGACGCGCTCGACCGTCCCGACGCAGCCGCGGCCGTCGGCGTCGAGCAGGTAGACGAGCTCACCCGGCCGTGGGGTGCGCATACCGCGCAGGAAGCGACGCGAGAGCCACGAGCAGCCTTCGTCGTCAAGCAACTCGAAATCGGCTCTCAGGACGAACTCGCGTTCGACCGGGGGGATCAGCGAGCTTTGGCGTGCTTGGCGTGCTTGAGACGTAGAGGTCAGGCCTCCTCCACTTGGGCGATGCCCAAGGCGGGCAAAGGCCAAACGTGCCTCAAACGGGTGATGCTCGGCTTTAGAGGCCCTTCGGGTGCGTCACGCTGAAACCGGCCGAGTCGCGCTGCTCCATCGTCCAGCGCGAGCCCGTGCGTGAGCGGGCGCTCGTGTCGAATCGCATGCCCGCCACGACCATGTAGACGTGGCCGCCGTTTGCGTAGATCGTGATCCAGCTTCCGGGTCCCGGCGATCCCCAGTGGGCGAAGTCGCCCGAGACCAGCGCGCTGTTCAAGAGGCCCCCGCCATGGAGCGCGTAGGACACGGAGCCGGAGCAGTCGTAGCCGGTGTCGTCCCAGCTGCCGTGGCCGCCCCCCCACTTGTAGGGGGTCTTGGCGATCGCGTTGCCCGCCGTGATCACGTCCTTCACGACCTCAGGCGCCGATGCCGGCGGAACCGCGAAGCCGTCCGCCGTGACGGTTCCCTTGGCGCCCGGAACGACCTTCTCGGGCGGCGGCGGGGCCACGTAGGCCGCGCCACCGGTGCCCGGGTCGTTGACGGCGCGCCGGATAGCGCGCTGCTCGCGCCTGGTCGCGACCCCGTCGGCGCGCAGCTCGAGCTCCCGCTCGGTGGCCCTGAGCGCCCGCTGCGTGCGGGGGCCGAACTGCCCATCGCGTGCCACCCGGTGCCCGGCGGAGCCGAGGTAGATCTGGAGCCTCTTCACGTCGCTGCCGTGCGCGCCCAGGCTGAGCGCGCGCGTGCCGTAGGACGCGGCGCTTGCCGTCGCGGGCATGGCGACCGCGACAGCTAGCGCTGCCACGAACGGCATCAGGTGTCTCAGGGGACGGACAGACATCGCGGCTGTTGCCTGCGGGGTTAGCTGTCGGGCTCGCGCTGGTGTTGCGCTTCGCCGTGATCACACGACGTTCGCCCCAGCCCAAATGTCTGGGCCACTGGTTCCCCCGTTCCCCCGTCTCGCCTGACGGGGGACTCGGCAGTGAACGACACGGGCACCATACCGATCGGTCGCGGACGGCAATGTCCTTCTTCGCGGGCGGCAAATTGCAGGGGGCCTTGGAACGACGAGCGCCCGGGCGGACCCGGGCGCTCGTCGCGTTGGGGGGGAACGTCTTTGGGGCTAGCGCTCGATGTCGCCCTCGGCCTCGATCTGCTCCTTGCGGACCTGCTCAGAGACCTGCGCCTCGTCGGTGACGGCGTCCTTCTCCATGCGCACCCGCTCCTTCGGGACGGTCCGCTTCTCGACGACCGGCTCCTCCTCGTGGAGCACGACCTCGTGCTCCTCGTCGGAGATCTCCGGGCCATCGAGGGCCTGGTCCACGTTGCCCTCCGTGATCGGCTCGCGCTCGAGGCGAACCTCCTCGCGCCGCACCGGGACCGTCTGCTGCACCTCCTCGGTCACCACGTACTTGCGGAGCCGGGCGCGACCGCGCTCGCGGTCCGCCTTGCCGACCTTGAGCTCCTCCTCCGAGCGAGTCATCGCCTCGTCGGTGGTTGGCCCGCTCGTGTCGTGTCCAACGGTGCCGCCATTGTCCGCAGCGCCACCCTCCGGGAGGCCGCTGTCCGAGCGCCGCTCCCCGTAGTTCATGCCGTAGTGCTCGTACAGCTCAGCCTCCTCCTGCTGGGAGAGCTGGCCGTCCGAGTCGTCGATCCTCGGGGCATCCTTGATCTGCGCCTTGGAGAACGGAACGCGGACGTCCTCGCCGGCCGGCTCCGCACCCTGGATCGGGATGAACGACAGCTTCGTCCCGAACATCCCGGTGCGGACCACGGCCCACTCCGGCTGGTCGGTGGCCTCGTCGCGGAACAGCTCCTCGAGCGTCCCGACCTTGTCGCCTTCGGCGTCGACGATCTCGCGCCCACGCCAGTCGTATGCCTCTGTCATCTGTGTCATTTGCTTCCTCCCGTTGAATCTCTTGGTTAGGTGCCGCTGGATCCGGGGGCCGGCACGCCGGCCGAGTTCCCCGCCGCCTGCGCGCGCTCCTTGCCCTTCTCGATGTCGCGCTTGACCTGCCCACGCTGCTCGCGACCCTTGTCGTACGCGTCCTCGAGCAGGCGGCCTGCGACCGTGCGCCCGCCGAGCCCGAACGCGAGCGCCAAGCCCAGACCGAGCGACCCCATGAGCACCGTGAACGTGACGATCACGATGTCTTCAGCGATCTTCAGCTGGTTGAGGACCATGAACAGGCCGATCACCAGCACGATCGTCGGAACGATGGTGGCCACGAGCTTGCCCGTGGGTGTGTCGCCCATGAGCTTCGCGGCGGCACCGCCGGCTGCACCCGCCAGCGCCGCGGCCACGACGAAGATCACGATTGCCGCAACCACGTTCGGCAGGTACGCGAGCACCTGGTTCATGAAGGCTGTGACCGCCGGGATCTTCAGTGCGCCGATCGCGGCCGTCAGCACGAACGCGATGGCGATCCAGAACACGACCCGCGAGACGCCGCGAGATGGCCTGGCCCCCGAAGAGACGCGTTCGACGTATTGACCTGCGTCCGACTCGTGCAGGGCCCGGTCGAGGCCGAGGCGCTCGAGCGCCTTGCGGACGATCCCCGCGAGCAGCTTCGCGATGAAGTAGCCCACGACCAAAATCACCACGAACGCGATCAGGTTCGGTACGAATGCGAAGAACGCGTCGATCCCTTGCTGGACTGAGTCCGAAATCTTGATTGCTGCCATCTCCACTCCCTCCTTGTTGGTCAGCTCGGCTACCCCCACCGAGGGCCGACAAACGAGGGTCCAGGGGCTGCGATGGCGGATCCGCCATCACATCGTCGTCAGGAGCGGTTTTCGACCCGATCCATCACCGCGGCGGCGATGTCGTGGAGAAGCTCGACGTCGTGTGAGCGCCACTGGCGCGGCTCGTGTTCGATCACGCACATGCTGCCCAGCGTGTTGTCTCTGGAGTCGACGAGCGGAGTGCCGATGTACGCGATCACGTCGAGGTCCTCGATCGCGAGGTTGCGCTGGACGAGCGGGTGCTTGCGGGCGTCGCTGACCAGGAGCGGCTGATTCGAGACCACGACGTGCTGGCAGAACGAGTGCAGCAGGCCGGTAGCCCGCTCGCTGGCCCAGGGCTCGGGGAGCCCGTACGAGCTCGCAAAGAACTGGCGATCCTCCTCGACCAGCGACATCAGCGCTACCGAGGCGTCGAGCGTCTTCGCCGCAAGCCTCGTGAGCCGGTGCAGCACCGGGTCCTCCTTGATGCCCATGAGGCCGGTATCTGCGATCGCCTGAAGGCGCACCGGATCCGCGAGCTTCGCGCGGCGCTCCTCGGAATTGAAGCGGCGCCGCTCGCCGTCGGACTGAACGGCGAGCTGGCCGATCTTGATGAGACCGCTGTCGTCGCCGCGCGCGCCGGCGAGGTGGCCTACTCGCAGCAGCGCGGCATCGCGCACGAACTGCGAGACGCTGATCTGCTGACGCGCCGCCTCCTCCTCGAGCAGCGACCACAGGTCCTGGCTCACGCGAATGGTGGCGGCCTTCAGGGGCACGCCCCGGAGCTTACGCAGTCGTATCCGCCGTCGCAATCGCGCCGCGCCGCCACGCTTCCCCGCCTGCCCTCCGGGTATCAGGACTGAACCATGGATGCGGTGGTCACGATTGCCGAGGTCGACCCCGTCAAGACGCGCAGCGGCACGATCCGCTACGCAGTCAGGGACGCGGACGGGAACGAGTACACGACGTTCCGCGAGTCAATCGGCCAGCGCGCCCAGGAGCTTCAAGGGCAGCGCGCGCGGATCGAGTACCACGAGCAGCAGCGCGGCCAGTACACGAACGTCTACCTCGACAAGGTCGACCCCGCGCCGCCCGAGGCGGGCGGGGCGAGCGACGACAGCGACCCGGAGGAGGCCGCTTGGCGTACGGCCGTCGACGCCGCGCCGTGGCTCGTGGGCGAGTCGGATCCCGAGGAGCCGGTCCCGCCCGACGAGCTCTACGACAAGTTGAAGCCCTTCAAGGAGCGGGTCGCGGAGGACATCCGCGACAACTAGCGGGCCTGCCCGCGGCTTACGACGCCGACCACATGGCCCTCGGGGTCCGTGAACAGCCCGATCTCCAGACCCTCCATCACCTCGTCCGGGCCCATCACGCGCGAACCGCCCAGC
>DASUQG010000247.1:0-8067 GCA_036280695.1 Thermoleophilaceae bacterium | reverse complement strand
GAGCGCGGGTTGCGCGAGGTCGTCTTCTGGTCGATCGAGATGGCCGGGCTGAGACCCTCGATCGAGTCGACGTCCGGCTTGTCCATCTGGCCCAGGAACTGGCGCGCATACGCGCTCAGCGACTCCACGTAGCGCCGCTGGCCCTCGGCATAGATGGTGTCGAAGGCGAGGCTGGACTTACCGGAGCCGGACAGGCCCGTGATCACGATCAGCGAATTGCGCGGCAGCCTCAGGTGCAGGTCCTTGAGGTTGTGCTCGCGGGCGCCGGATACGACTATCTCGCCACTCGGATTCACTGCGGGTAACGAGTCTAGAGCCGCAGGCGGATCGAACTGGTGTTCGTTTAGCGCAGATTGCGGGCTTCGGGACTAGGGTGACGAGCGGTGCAGTTCGGATACGCGATCCTCTACGTCTCCGACGTGGAAGCCAGCCTGGACTTCTACGAGCGTGCGCTCGGCCAGCGGCGCCGCTTCCTGCACGAGAGCGGGCAGTACGCGGAGCTGGACACGGGCGACACCGCCCTGGCCTTCGCAGCGCACGAGCTCGCGGCGGCGAACCTGCCGGGCGTGTTCCGGCCGGAGGAGCGCCCGAGCACGCGGCCGGCCTTCGAGGTCTGCTTTGTCACGAACAACGTGCAGTCCGCGTTCGATCGCGCGATCGAGGAGGGCGCCGAGTCGGTCAGCCCGCCCCAGACGAAGCCCTGGGGCCAGGACGTGGCCTACGTCCGCGACCCGGACGGCAATCTCGTCGAAATCGCCTCCCCGGCCTAGCGCGAGTGTCCAGCCGCCTCGCCGCTGCGTCAAGCGCGTGCTCAGAAGCGGCGATCTCTCCTGAGTGCGCTCACGCGATGCGGTCACGCTCCTCGCCGTCGGCGGTTCGGTCGCCGGCGCCCTTCTGCTTCCGGGCGTGCAGGCATCGCGCGTCCCTCCGGGGGTCGAGGTTGTCCGGATCCGCGACGCCCCAGGCTGCCCCGGCTCAGGCGAGCTGCCGACGCCGGGCAACATCTCCTCCACGCGCACCGCGATCCTGTGCCTGCTGAACCGTGCTCGGGCTGAACACGGGCTCGCGCCGCTCACGCGAAACTCGAGCCTGGAGCTCGCCTCCCAGCGCCATTCGGAGGACATGGCCCGCCGGGACTTCTACGAGCACGACACGCCGGAGGGCTTGGCTCCGATCAGCAGGATGGCCATTGCCGGGTATTCCACCGGGACTGCAAGCGTGGGCGAGAACATCCATTGGGGCCGGGACGTGAACGCGACTCCGGTGCGGATCTTCCAGGATTGGATGGAGAGCGCCGGCCACCGCGCGAACATCCTTCTGCCTCATTTCACCGAGGTGGGCGTGGGAGTGGCGCACGAGGCACCCCACCCGGCCGTGCAAGGCCCTGTCGGCGTGTACACGACGGACTTTGGCGGGCGCTAGCTGCCCACGCGGGCATAGACCTCGTCGAGCAGGGCCTCCGGGTCGTCGAGCTCGAAGTTCTCGGACAGGTAGCGGGCCGTCTCCTCACGGGGCGAGCCGCTCAGGGCCATGTTGAGCGCGATCACGCGGGCGCCCTCGTGGCCGTCGGCCGCGGGCGGCACCGGCTCGGGCGCCGGCTCGGCGGGCGGCACCGGCTCGGCCTCCGGCTCCGGCTCGGCCTCCGGCTCCGGCTCGGCGGCCACCGCCGGCTCGGGTGCGGCCTCCGCCGCGTCCGCAGCGGCCGCGCGCTTCTCGGCCCCGCCCTCCCCCACGGCCCGCAGCTCCTCCAGATCGGCCTTCAGGGCGGAGAGCTCGTCTCGGACGCTGTCGGCCAGCCCCTGTAGCGAGCGCTCGATCTCATCCGCGCGCGCCGAGAGGCGCTCGGCCACCGCCTGGGCTCGCTCCAGCTGCGCGTCGATCTCCTGGGCGGCCTCGGCACGCAGCGCGGCCGCGCTCTGCTCCGCGGCCTCCAGGATGGCGCGCACCTTCTCGGCTGCGGAGGCAGCGGCGGATTGCTTTCCCTCACTCATCGACAGGAGCGTACAGCGGGACTACTGCTTGACCCGGAAGGCCCCGCGCATGAACGGGTGGATGCGGCAGAAGTACGTGTAGGTGCCCGGCTGGAGGTCGTTCGGCGTCTTCCACTCGAGCGCGCCGGTCGTGGGCGGCACCGCCGACCCGAGCGTGCTCGACTCGAACTGCACGGCGCCGTCCGCGATCGGATAGGCGATGCCCGTCGAGCGGTTGCAGGGCGCCTTACAGGATGTGATCGAGTGGTAGATCTTCCTCTGGTCGTCGACGTGGTTGCGGAAGTTCAGCGACTGTCCGGGCCGGATCACCGGCGGCAGGCCCGCCGGGCCCGGCAGGCTCAGGTCGCCGAACTGGTACTTGAAGTCCACGATGTCGAGGTTGCCGGGGTTCTCCGACCCGTCGGGCAGCAGGCGCGGATCCGGCAGGCCGGTCGCCTGGCCGCCGTGGTTGTTGTTCTCGGCGAGATGCTTGTGCGTGACGTTGCCCGGGTAGTCCACGCGCCGCTTGAACGGGTTGCGGCCCCGCCCCTCGTCGGCCATGTAGGCGACCATGATTCCCATCGACTCCCACCACGACGCGCGCTTCGTGTCGTAGGTCGCGCTGACCGAGAGCACGTCGCCCCTGCGCAGCTTCACGCGCCAGTCGCGTCGCGTGTGAGTCATCGCGACGTCCCACGACACCGCCCCCGCCGGCTCGAAGTACCTCGCCACGGAGCGGAAGAGGTGAGCCTTGTTGCCGCGCCCGCGCGGCGCGTGCAGCCTGCGCGACGGCCGGATGTGCTCGCCGCGCCGGCGCACGTACAGGTCCGTGTGCAGGCCGCCCGGGTGAAGGTGACCCGCGGTTGCCACGAGCACGCCCGGCCTGTCCACGACCCATTGGTTCAGCTTGCGACCGCCGCGGTACGGGTTGCGGGCGTCGTTCGGATACGTGTAGCGGCCCTTCCGACCGGACCCCTTCCGGACGTTGAAGACCGGGTAGAGATTGTTGTGCTGAACGTCCATCCAGATCGGCCGCACGGGACGGATCGCGCGCCCGGCGCTCGAGGCGGCGGGGACGAAGTCGACCTCGTAGGTCATGTAGACCTGCGTCGGGACGGGCGTGAGGTTGTGGATCATGTGGTTGAGGAGGAGCCCGTCCGAAGCCTTCACCGGATAGCCGTATCCGCTGGGCAGCTTCATGGTCGTCTTCTCCTCGCCGGCGGGGAAGAACAGCTCGGCCCCGTAGCCGCCGGTTGGGTTGGAGCGTGAGAAGTTCACCCAGACGCCGTGGTGCAGGTGGATCACGTCGACTCCGGGCACGCGCCCGTCGACGTAGGTGAGATTGGGCTTGATGCGGGTGAAGTAGCCGTCGACCTGCGGCCGCTCGCTGATCAGCGCGTAGCCGATCTCGTTCTGTCCCGGCACGATGTCGAACGGGCCGATCTTGTACTTGATCCGCTGCGCGCCGTTCGCGAGCGAGGTCACTGCCACGGCCTTGCCCTCGGGCGCGGCCAGCGCGGACGGTGCCGCGACAGCCAGGAGCGCGAGCGTCGCGATGAGCGCGCATCCTGCGCACTTCCAAGCGGCGGCCATGGCGGCCTACCTTAGCTATTTGCGCCCGCGCTGCAGATTAATGCCGGAGAGCTCGCGGCCGATCTGAGACTCGGCCACCTCCACGCGCCCGCGCGCGCTCTCGTAGGCATCCTCGTCAGCCGCGCGTGCCGCGCCCGCGAGACTCACGTAGGCGGCCGAGACGCGCTGCGCCGCGGACACGAGCTCCGGCGAGCTGAGTCCGTCGGCCGCGTGGCCGTACGCCATCGCGAGCCGGTCGGCGGCGTCGGCCTGCTCGGCTGGTGTCGACGCGAAGGCCAGGTCGTCGCGCAGCCTGAAGCGGACGTCGTCGAGCCGGTTCACGGCGAGCTCGTCCGCCGATCGCACCGGATTGGCCGCCTGCTCGGACGAGGCGCCCGGCATGCCGAGCAGCGCTCCGAAGCCGATCGCCACGACCAGCACCAGCAGCATCGGCCCCAGCGCCGCGAGCCTGGCCCTGAGCGGCGTCCGATACCGCGCCGGCGGCTCCGCCGGCAGGCTGGGCGGCACGGGCGCCGGCTTGGGTGCGGCTGGGGTCGGCCTAGCGGGCACCGGAGCGGCCTCGGGCGGAGCGAGATCTCTGGACGCAGGCACCGGCTTCGAGTACGAGGCCGTTCGCAGCACCAGAGCCGCGCTTGCAATCAGCGCTCCGGCGGACTCGGGGCGCTCGCCCGGCTCCTTCGCCATGCCGCGCGCCACGATCGCGTCCAGCGCGGCGGGCAGTTCCGGCCGGCGCTCGCTCGGCTTCGGCGGCGGCTGCGAGACGTGGGCATAGGTGATCATCACCGGGTCGTGGTGCGGGAATGGCTCCTGCCCGGTCAGGGCGTGCACGAGCAGCCCGGTGAGCGAGTACACGTTGCTCGCCGGGCCGAGCTCCTCACCGCGCGCGCCCTCCGGCGACTCGTAGTGCAGGTGAGCGTCGCGGCGAACCACGTCGCCCCAGCCCGGCTGCCCCACGGCGGCGAACACCCCGAAGAGGTCGAGCTTCACCTGATCGCCCTCGAGCAGCGCGCTCTCGCCGCTGAGCGTGCGGTGCACGAGCCCCGCGCCGTGGGCCGCGTCGAGCCCGTCCGCCACCGCCCTGAGCAGCCTGAGCGCGAGACCGGGATCGAGTGGGCCGGTGCGCAGCAGGTCGGCCAGCGACCGCGCCGGGAGCCGCTCGCTGGCCACGAAGACGCGCCCGCTCTCCTCACCGACCTCACGTACGCCGATAAGCGCCGGGTGCGCGAGCCCGGCTCGGGTGCGGGCGAGCCGCCGGAAGCGAGCCCGGGCACGCCGGTTCGACAGCGGCTCGGCGCTCACCTGCAGCGTGGCCGGGCTTCCATCGGCAGCGGTCGCGGTGAACAGGAGGCTGCCGGCCTCGCGCCGGCGCGGCGATGGATCCAGCCGGTAACCGGCCAGCACGGCCTCGGGCGGCGCATCGCGGGTGGGCTGTTCGGTCTCTCTGATCATCCGGAGTCGTCGAACGGTTCGCCGACGGGTGTGGTGGTAGTGGGCGGCTCCGCGGGCGTGGTCTCCTGCGGCGCCGGTTCCTCGGGAGGAGCCTCCTGCTGCTGACGTTTGCGCTCGCGCGCCTGCCTCCTGCGTTCGGCCGCCGCCTCGCGCTCCGCCTCCGCCTCGCGCTCCGCGGCACGTTGGGCGCGGCGCTCGGCACGTAGCCTCCGCCGCTCCTCGAGGGCGGCCTGTTCCTCGGCCGCCTGGCGCTCCTCGCGCCGCTTCGCCAGCCGCCGCTCGCGCGCCTCGCGTGCCTTCTCTCGCCGCGCCTCGAGCTCCGCCTCGGTCGGGCCCGGCTCGCCCTTCATGCCGGGCAGCTCCGCGGCGGAGCGAAGGGCGAGCGGCCGCGGCTCGACGGCTGGTGAGCCGGACGTGTCCTCGCTACCCGCGGCGCGCGCGACGCCGAAGGCGCCGGCAAACGCGGCGATCCCCACGACGGCGATCGTGACGGGGCCGGGGCCGCGCGGCGGGCCGGGCTGTCGGCGTGGCCACCTCATGAGCATCGGCTCGGCTCGGTGGCGCCCGGCAGAAGGCAGCGGTCGGTGCGGACGGGCCGCCGCCCGGCCCGGATTCGGAAGCCGACGTACCTTCCGATCACGTCCGGCGCGCGGACGTAGACCTGGATGCGCGCCCCGGCGACGAGCACGCGGGGGAAGCTGGACAGCCGCACGCGGCCGGTCTCCACGACGCGCCGGCGCGAGGCGAACGGACAGCCACGACCGGTGCAGGTGACCTTCACCCGTGCCCCGCGCGGGGCACCGCGAACCTCGACGAGCGAGATGCGGGCCCCGCGCGGCACGACGAATCCAACCAGCCGGACCGTGGGGAAGGGACTCATGAGCGCGAGCTTGGCGACGGGAGCGGGCGAGGTCACGGCCGGCAGAGGCGTGCTGGTGGCGATCACCACCGGGGCCGCGACCGTGATCGTGCGGGTGATCGTCCGCGAGACGCCGTCTCCGTCGGTCACGAGCAGCGAGACCAGGTGGTCGCCTGCGGCGAAGCTGGCCGTGGCAGCGGGTCCGGATGCATCGTCGAACTGCCCGTCGCCGTCCAGGTCCCAGTGACTGGCCAGCGCGCCCTCGGCGTCCACCGAAGTGGAGAACAGCTGCACCTCGCCCCCCTCGACCGGGGTCTCCGGGGCCCAGACGAAGCCGGCCACGGGCGGCGCGTTCACCCTGAAGCTCGACTCGTAATCGTCGCTCTCACCGTTCGGCTGCTCAACCGTCAGGCGGACGACGTGGTTTCCGTTCTTCGTGAAGGTGTGCGTCACGGACGTGCCGCTGCCGGCGGCGACACCGTCGATCTCCCAGCTGAACGTGCTGCCGGGGGCGGCCACGGAATCCGAGCTGAACGTGGCCTCGACGCCCGTCTGGAGCAGCACCGAGTCGTCGGGGTCGCGGTGGAAGGCGGCGATCGGTACCGACGGGTCGCGAACGTCGACCACCTGGGTCTCGCTGTCCTGTGCAGCGTCCTCGTCCGTCACGGTCAGGGTCACGTCGTGCGGACCCGGGGTGCTGAACTTGTGCACCGGGTTTTCGGCGCTCGACGTCGTCCCGTCGTCGAAATCCCACTCGAAGGTCGCCACCGAGTCGTCGCAGTCGCTCGACGTCGATTCGAAGACGACCCACTCGTCTGCATCCGGCTGGGTCGGGCTGTAGTCGAAGGAGGCAACGGGCGGCGCGTTCACAACGGTGAGCGGCTTCGTGACCGAACCGCTGACGGAGGCGGTCATCGTCACGTCGTAGGTCCCCTCGGCATCGAAGGTGTGCGTGTCCTCGGGGACGAACGGGGCGCCGGTCCCGTACTGCCAGGTGACCGTCTCCTCAGGAGGCGCGTTGGAGGTGAACGTGGCCTCCTCGCAGGCCATCGGCGACGCGGGATCGACCGTGAAGTCGGGCGGGTCCACTCCGAAGGCGGCGGGAGCCGAGAGGCACGCGAGCACCAGCAGGACGAGCGCAGCCAGAAGCGCGCGCTTCGCGCCATGATTAGTCGGGGCGGACTGGGAGGGCTGCAAAGTTGCCAGCCCTCCAGAGGTACCACACCTAGGCCGGTATGTCGTCCCCCTGAACGGGGGATGTCAGGCGCTGGCCTCGGCCTCGTCCAGCTCGTGGCGGAGCGACTTGATCTCGTCGCGCAACTTGGCCGCGTACTCGAAGCGGAGGTCGTCCGCCGCAGCGAGCATCTCCTCCTCCAGCTCCACCATCGTGCGCCGGATCTCCTCGGCCGACATTCCCTCGGTGTCGCGCCTGCGGCGCCCGCGTCCCGTGGGGACCTTCGACTCCATCATCAGGAAGTCGCTGATGTCGGAGATGCCCTTCTGGATCGTGGCCGGCGTGATGCCGTGCTCCTCGTTGTAAGCGATCTGGATGGCCCGGCGGCGGTCCGTCTCGCTGATCGCGGTGCGCATCGCGGCCGTCTCCTTGTCGGCGTACATGATCACCTTGCCGCGGATGTTCCGGGCGGCGCGGCCGATCGTCTGGATCAGCGAGGTCTCGCCGCGGAGGAAGCCCTCCTTGTCCGCGTCGAGGATGGCCACAAGGGAGACCTCCGGGAGGTCGAGGCCCTCGCGCAGGAGGTTCACGCCCACCAGCACGTCGTACTCGCCGAGCCGCAGCTCGCGGATGATCTGGATGCGCTCGAGCGTGTCGATCTCGGAGTGCAGGTAGCGCACCTTGAAGCCGTACTCGAGCAGGTAGTCGGTGAGGTCCTCCGCCATCTTCTTCGTGAGCGTGGTCACGAGCGTGCGCTCCTCGGCCTCGACGCGCTGGCGGATCTCCTCCATCAGGTCGTCGATCTGGTTCTTGGTCTCGCGGACGTCGACCTCGGGGTCGATCACGCCGGTCGGGCGCACGATCTGCTCCACGATCTGGGCGGAGTGGTTGCGCTCGAAGTCGCTCGGAGTGGCCGAGACGAACACGATCTGCGGGGTGTGCTGGAGGAACTCGTCGAAGGTCTGGGGCCGGTTGTCGAGCGCGCTCGGGAGGCGGAAGCCGAAGTCCACCAGCGTGTTCTT
>DASUQG010000246.1:0-8420 GCA_036280695.1 Thermoleophilaceae bacterium | reverse complement strand
CGTCTTGTCGTCGGTCTCGAGGCCGTTCAGGAGCGTGGTCATGATGCGGGCGCCGGTCATTCCGAACGGGTGGCCCAGCGCGATCGCCCCGCCGTGGGGGTTCATCTTGTCGAGCGGGATGTTGCACTCGGCCATGATCGGAATCACCTGGGCTGCGAAGGCCTCGTTCAGCTCGACGGTGTCCACGTCGTCGATCGACATGCCGGCGCGCTCCAGCACCTTCTTGATCGCCCAGATGGGCGCGACGCCCATGTACTCGGGCTCGTTCGCGGCCGTTGCGGACGCGATGATGCGTGCGCGCGGCTCGAGCCCGAGCTCCTTCGCCTTGGTGTCCGACATCACGAGCACGGCGGCGGCGCCGTCGTTGAGCGGGCAGGAGTTGCCGGCGGTGACCTTGCCGTTCTCCTTGAAGGCGGGGTCGAGCTGGGACAGCCTCTCGAGCGGCGAGTCGGCGCGCGGGCCGTCGTCCTTGGCGACGACGGTGCCGTCCGGCAGCGTCACCGGCACGATCTCGCGGTCGAAGTAGCCGCTCTCCTGCGACTGGACGGCGAGCTCCTGCGAGCGCTGCGCGTACTTGTCCATATCGGCGCGGCTCACCTCGTAGCGCTCCGCCACGTTTTCCGCCGTCAGCCCCATCGTGATGTAGGCGTCCGGGTGGCCGTTGCCGCCCTGGAGCTTCTCGTTCTGGTCCTGCGGGCGCGCGCCCTCCACGGCCTCGTTGTAGCGCGAGACCCACTCCACGCCGGCCGCGATGTAGGCGTCGCCCTGGCCGGCGGCGATGGCGTTCGACGCCTGGCGGATCGTCTCGAGGCTCGACGCGCAGTAGCGCGACACGGTGGCGCCGTTCGTCTCCAGCGGCAGCCGCTCGGACAGCAGCGCGATGATCCGGCCCATGTTGAAGCCCTGGAGCCCCTGGGGCAGGCCGACGCCGCAGTAGACCTCCTCGACCAGCGAGGGGTCGACGCCGGCGTTGCGCTCGAGCAGCGCGTCCACGATGAAGGCGCCCATCTCGTCGGGGCGCAGCTGGGCCAGCGAGCCCTTGAAGGCGCGGCCAATGGGTGTACGGACGGCATCGACGATCACAGGTTCGGGCATGGCCGGAACCCTACTCATGAGGTCCTCCCTCGCGCGCCAGCCCGCGGGCCCGCGGAGGGGAGCGCCGGGGAGACGCTCCCCCTCCGCGGGGGATCTAGCCCGTCCTCGGAACGAGAGCGAGGATCGCGTTGAGCGCCGAGGCCAGATTAGGCCGAGACGCGGTCTGCGGGTCGAGCAGGCCGGTGATCGCGCACAGCAGGTTGCCGAGCAGATTCCCTGGCCCCGGAACCGCGTCGATCCGCACGTTGATGCGATTGGTGCGAACGACGAGCCCGAGCAGGTCGAGATTGATCGGCCCGAGCACCAGGTCCAGGATCTCGCAGGCGTTCGGGATTGGGGGAAGCTGCGCTGCAGCGGCGCCCTTGGACACCGTCGCTGGCATCCTCACCCCACGCTTGGCCACCCGACGGTCGCCGAGGCGGCCGCGAAGTGTGCCGACGGCGAGCACGCGGCCATTCGAGGCCCTGAACCGGTCGATTGCGTAGGTGCCTCTGAACTGCTTGCCGCTCTTGGACTTGCCGGTGACCGGGACGACCTTGGTCAGGCCTGCCGGTTCCTGCGCTCCCGCCGTGGCTGGAGCGGCCGCCACGGCCGCGCATACGGCCATGGCTAGTAGAGCCATTCGGGCTCTCATGTTCGTCCTCCTTGATTCGAGTACCGGCACACACGCACGCGCTGCACCGAGGTGGAAGCAAGCCTGTTTCCGGGTCCGAGCCCTCGAAACCGTGCGATCTTCGAGCGCCATCACCGCGGTCTGCTCTCCCTAGGGGTGGAGGTCGAGCTCGAGCCGCCCGCGACCCTCCCTGACTGTTACCTGGGCGGCATCCGGAGGGCGCCGTCGAGCCTGATCGTCTCGCCGTTCAGCATCGCGTTCTCGGCGATGTGGCAGGCGAGCCGTGCGTACTCCTCGGGCCGCCCGAGGCGCGGCGGGAAGGGCACCTGCGCGCCCAGCGCCGCGCGCGCCTCCTCCGGCAGGCCCGCGAGCAGCGGCGTGTCGAAGAGACCCGGTGCGATCGTGCAGACCCGGATGCCGAGCCGCGCGAGGTCGCGCGCCGCCGGCAGCGTCAGTCCGACCACCCCGCCCTTTGACGCCGAGTAGGCGGTCTGGCCGATCTGGCCATCGAACGCGGCGATCGAGGCTGTCATCACGACCGCGCCGCGCTCGCCCTCGGCGTCCGGCTCGTTGCCCGCCATCGCCGCCGCGGCGAGCCTGAGCACGTTGAAGGTGCCGATCAGGTTCACGCGCACGACCGCCTCGAAGGGCGCCAGCGCCGCCGGACCGTCCTTCTTCACGGTGCGCTCGGCCCAGCCGATCCCGGCGCAGGAGACCGCGAGCCGCAGCTTCCGGGCGCTCTCCACCGCGGCCCGCACCTGCGCCTCGTCGGTCACGTCGGCCTTGGCGAACGTCGCGCCGATCTCCTCCGCGAGCGCCGTGCCGCGCTCCTCGTTCAGGTCGGCAATGGTCACGCTCGCGCCGCGCACGGCGAGCTCGCGCGCGGTGGCCTCCCCGAGGCCGGACGCTCCTCCCGCGACGAGCGCCCCTATGTCATTCAGCTCCAACTACTCGCTGACCCGCTCCACGAGGAACGAGATCCGCACGAGCGCGCGCCACTCGTCGAGGTTCTCTCCGCGCAGCCCCGTGGAGACCACGTCGACCGCCTTGATGTTGCGAAGCGACTGGCGGGCGTCTTCGAGCGCCGCCTTCACGGCACCGTCCGAGCTATCGGGCGAGCTTCCGACGACCTCGATGATCTTTGTGACAGCCACGGGGCTCCTTTGTTCGGGGTTGTGCGCAGCCTATCTCGGCATGTAGCTTCCGGGTCATGGAGGCCGGCGCCGAGGAGCGCAGCGGCTACCTCGATTTCTCGAAGGTGTCGCCGGGGGAGTTGATGGGGATGGGCGCTGCCCTCGTCCTGCTGGCATCGCTGTGGCTGCCCTGGTTCACGACCAGCTCGGACAACCCGAACTCGAAGCTGCCCGGCGGCGTGAGCGGCGGCGACAGCGCGAACGCCTGGCAGGTCTTCTCGACGCTCGACTGGCTGCTCGTGTCCGCCTGCCTCGCCCCGTTCATCCTCACCTGGATCATCGCCCGCGGGCACGCGCTCACCTGGAAGCCCGGCGAGGTCACGATGATCGTGGGGATCGTGGCGTTCATGCTGATCCTCTGCAACGGGATCATCCTCGGGCGCCCCGGCGACAGCGTGGACATCGGCCTCGGCATCGGCTACTTCGTGGCCCTGCTGGCGTCGCTCGGCCTGCTGGCGGCCGGCTACCTGCGCCAAGCCGTGTACGAGACCGCCCGCAAGCCGCCGGGCGTCATATAGCGTCCGGCGCCATGGACGCGGCGCCCAAGCCGGACCGCAACCTCGCGATGGAACTGGTGCGCACGACCGAGTACGCCGCGCTCGCCTGCGCGCGCTGGATCGGGCGCGGCGACAAGGAGGGGGCCGACGGCGCGGCGGTGGACGCCATGCGGCTGCTGCTCGACACGGTGTCGATGGACGGCGTGGTCGTGATCGGCGAGGGGGAGAAGGACGAGGCGCCGATGCTCTACAACGGCGAGCACATCGGCGATGGCTCGCCCCCGCAGGTGGACATCGCCGTCGACCCGCTCGAGGGGACGGAGCTGTGCGCCAAGGGGCTCCCAAACGCGATCGCCACGATCGCCCTCTCGGAGCGCGGCACGATGTTCGACCCAGGCCCGTGCGTGTACATGCTCAAGATGGCCAGCTCGCGCGAGCTGGCGCACCTGCTCGATCTCGACCGCCCGATCGGCGAGACGCTCGAGCTGATGGCGAAGGAGAAGGGGGTGCCCGTCGGTGACCTGGTCGTGATCATGCTCGACCGCGATCGCCACGAGGAGTACATGCGCGAGATCCGCGAGGTGGGTGCTCGCATCCGGCTGATTCCGCACGGCGACGTGTCCGCGGCGCTGGCGGCCGTGGCCCAGGACTCGCCGGTCGACATCCTGTTCGGAATCGGCGGGACGCCCGAGGGAGTGCTGGCCGCGGCCGCGATCCAGTGCACCGGTGGTCAGATCCTCGGCCGGCTCTGGCCTCGCTCAGACGAGGAGCGCTCGGCGGCGCTCGACGCTGGCTACGACCTGGACGAGGTGCTCGACAAGGATCGCCTGGTGTCGGGCAACGATGTCTTCTTCGCCGCTACGGGCGTGACCGACGGCGAGACTCTGGACGGGGTGCACTACATCGGTCGGGAGGGAGCCACCACCGAGTCGCTCTCGATGCGCTCCCGCTCCGGCACCGTGCGCCGGATCAACGCGCGCCACGACCGCGCGAAGCTGCGCGAGATCACCGGCGAGCGGCTGGGGTGATCGCCGCCTCCGCGGCGGCGCGCAGCGCGCCGACACGCGATGGCTCGAGCTCGAGGTTCGCCAGCGAGCGCAGGAACGCGTGGGTCACGATCACGTGGATGCGCAGCTGCGTCTGTTCGTAGATCCAGCGGCCGAAGCGGCTGGCGAGCGTGGGGTAGAAGTTCACGACCGCGGACGACACGAGCACCGTCACCTCGCCGGCGTCGTGCGAGACCGGCTCGCGGCGCACGGCGAGCCGCAGGAACCCGCGTCCCCTGCCGCGCTTCGTGACCAGGACGCCGCGGTCGATCGGCCAGTTGACCGTGCCACCCTCGGAGTCGATCTCGTACTCCGGCCTTCGGAAGCGCAGCAGCACGAACGGGCGGCACAGGAAGACGACCTCGCGCGAGTCCTCGTTGTAGAGCACCCGGATCAGCCCCAGCGAGAAGCGCGAGAGAAAGCTCCAGTAGGTGCGCGCCAGCCGCTCGAGGTACTCGGGCGACCAGATCTGCTCGAGCTCCTCGCGCGGCAGCGTGACCTCGGCCACCTGCCGGCTCCCGACCGCGCCGTCTTCCGAGTAGCCGGACTGCGGCACGTGGACGATCACCACGCGCGCACGCGCGCGGCGGTGGCGATCGAGCAGGCGGCGCGGGTCGCGCGGCCTCACAGCAGCTCGACCTCCACGCGTTCCCCGGCGGCCAGCTCGCCGTCGCCCGGCGCGATCAGCGCGAGGGCGTCCGCGCCCAGCATCGACGTGAGCATGTGCGAGCCCTGCTCGCCGGTGGTTTCCGCCACGAGGCCCTCGTCGGTGTGCCGCAGTCGCACCCGCACCGCCTCCTCCCGGCGCTCGTTGCGGGCCACGGGATGGGCGAGCATCGCGGAGGCGCGCGGGGCGTCGGGCGCCGCGCCCTGAAGTGCGGCGAGCGCGGGCCGTGCGAAGAGCTGGAAGGTGACCATCGCCGATACGGGGTTCCCGGGCAGGCCGAAGGCGAGCGTACCGTCGCGGGTGCCGAACCAGGTCGGCTTCCCAGGCCGGAGGCGCACGCCCCAGAAGTGCTCCTCGACACCGAGGTCGCGCAGCGCGTCCTTCACGTGGTCGTGCGGGCCGACCGAGACACCGCCCGACACGATCACCACGTCGGCCACCTCGAGCGCCTCGCGAATCGCGTCGCGCGTGCCCTCGGGTGTGTCTGGGACCGTGCCGCGGCGCGCCAGCTCCGCGCCCGCACGCTCGACCTGGGCGCTGAGCGCGAAGCCGTTCGAGCCGTAGATCGCGCCTGCAGCCAGCGGCTCGCCCGGCGGAGTGAGCTCGTCGCCGGTGGCGAGGACCGCCACGCGCGGGCGCAGCGCGCATCGGAGCGATGCGCGGCCGACCGACGCGGCAACCCCGAGCTCCGCGGGGCCGAGCACTGTGCCGGCGCGGAGCACCACGTCTCCGGCCCGGATGTCCTCACCCGCCCGGCGGATGTTGGCGCCCGCCTCGGTGGCCGGCACGCGGACGCGCGCGGGAGCGCCGGACGGGCCGGCGGCATCGTCCGTTCGCTCCACCGGCACGACCGCGTCCGCGCCCTCGGGCAGCGCCGCGCCGGTCGAGATCCGCACGGCCGCGCCCGGGCGCACGGCCTCGGATGCGGGGTGCCCGGCACGCGCCTCGCCGATCAGCTCGAGCTCCGCCTCGGGCCCGGCGACCAGCGCGAACCCGTCCATTCCCGAGCTGTCGAAGGGCGGCACGTCGATCGCGCTGGCGACGTCCTCGGCGAGCGCTCGGCCGAGCGCGACGTCGAGCGGCACGTCCTCGTCCCCAAGCCGGGTGACGGCCTCCAGGACCCTCCGGCGCGCCTCGGCGATCGAGATCAGGTCGGTCACGCAGGCAATCTTCTCCCAAATTCGGCCCCCGTCCGCCGTTTGCGGGGGTACGATCGAGCGCAGATGACACCCGTCCGGGGACCCCTCGCGCGCCTCGACCGGTCGCGGGATGAGCTGGCGAAGGCCTGGCTCGTCCGTCTGATCGAGCGCGCATCGCTCGACGAGATCCGCGAGCTGCCCACCGAGCGCATCGCTCGGGAGCTGCCCGAGCTGATCGGCGACCTCGTCCGCGAGGCCGCGGAGGGGGACGGCGATCCGTACAGCCTGCCGAAGGACCAGGCCGAGCGGGCCGCCTCGCTGGCGACCATGCGCGGCGGCGGGCGCGAGGTCCAGGCGGCCGACGTGGCGCGGGACGTGGCCGCGCTCCAGAGCGTGCTGGTCCGGGCGCTGCGAGAGGAGATCGGGGAGACCGACCCCGCGCGCTTCGCCGAGGCGGTCGAGCAGCTCGTCGAGGCCAGCGCCGGGATCCAGGCCGCGGCGATGGAGGCGCACGTGCAGACGCGCTCGCGCGAGCTCGAGTCGCAGGCGAACACCGACCCGCTCACGGGGCTCGGCAACCTGCGCGCGCTTCAGCGCAACCTGAGCACGCTCCTCGACGTCCACAAGCGCTACCGCCACCCGTTCGGCCTGCTGCTGATGGACATCGATGGGCTCAAGCGGATCAACGACTCGCATGGCCACCAGGCCGGCGACCGCGTCCTGATGCAGGTGGCGATGTCGCTGCGCCGCTCGATCCGTACCGTGGACACGGCTGCCCGGATCGGCGGCGACGAGTTCTGCGTCCTGCTTCCCGAGCAGGACCTGAAGAGCGCGGCGAAGCTGGCGGCCCGCCTCGCGACGGCGGTCGAGGAGGAGGTGGCCACGCCGGACGACCCGCCGGTCACGATCTCGATCGGCGTGGCCGCGGCGCCCGAGCACGGCGACGAGGCCGAAGCGCTGGTCGACACGGCCGACCGGGCCATGTACCGGGCCAAGGCCGCGGGCGAGGGCATCGCTCTCGGCGATCCGCCCGGAACCCAGGGCGTGACCGCCGAGGAGGCCACGACCTAGGCGCTGAGCAGCGCCCGCGTCGATTCGGCGATGTGGGGGCGGAGCACCTCCGCCCCCTCCTGCTCGAGCCGGCGCACCAGCTCCAGGTGGTCGTCAGCGATGCGCTCGAGCGTCCAGGAGGGCGGCAGCTGGAGCACGAACAGGCGCAGCTCCGCGCCCGCCTGCTCGTGAGCGGAGGCGAGCCGCGGGCTGTCGGCGGCGAGCACGATCTCGTGGTGGAGCGCCTCGTGGGCCTCGGCCACCGCGCCCCAGGACGGCCGGTTGCCGCGGCACAGCTCCGCCAGGCGCTCGGCGCGCCGGTGAACGCTCGCGGGGAGCGAGCCGCCACCTCGCTCGAGCGCCATACGCGCGCCCTCGAGCTCGAGCGCCATGCGCAGGTCCGAGAGCCCGCGCACGTCCTCGGGCGACAGGCTCTTCACGCGCGCGCCGCGGTTCGGCTCGATCTGCACGATGCCCTCTCCCTGGAGCGTGCGCAGCGCGGAGCGCAGCGAGTGTCGCGCCACGTCGTACTCGCCGCTCAGCGCCTCCTCGCGCAGCGGCGTGCCCGGCTGCAGGTCCCCGTCGAGGATGCGTCTGCGAAGCGTCTCGGTGAGCGCGTCGACGGTCGTCAGCGCCCGAGCGCGGCGGGGTGCGCTCACGCGCTACTCGATCAGGCCGTGGCGGATGCCGATGGCGACGGCCTGGGTGCGAGTTGAGGCCTCGAGCTTCGCCAGGATGCGCTTGGTGTGCGTGCGCACCGTCTCGGTCGACAGGCCGAGCTTCTGCGCGACCGCGTCGGTCTGCATGCCGTCGGCGAGCATCTGGAGGATCTCGCGCTGGCGTGCGCTGAGCGTGCGGTCGCCCTCGTCGAGCACGATGCTCGAGGACAGCCCCGGGTCGACGTAGAACTCGCCGGTGCGCGCCGCCTCGATCGCGCGGACCAGGTCCTCCGACGGGGAGTCCTTCCGGACGTAGCCCTTCACTCCCGCCTTCAGCGCCTCACTCAGCAGCCGGGCGCCGCCGTCGGAGGTGAAGATCACGATCGGTGCCTTCACCTGGCTCTGGAGCTGGCCGACGATCTCGCCCACGTCGACGCCCGCGCGCCAGGGGTCGATGATCA
>DASUQG010000245.1:0-3051 GCA_036280695.1 Thermoleophilaceae bacterium | reverse complement strand
GTCGCTCGGGCTCGTGGTCGGCATCTACGCCGAGACGTGGGACCACACCAGCTTCATCCAGAACATCGTGATCCTGCCGCTCACGTTCGTGGGCGGCGTCTTCTACTCGGTCCACGTGCTGCCCTCCCCGTGGGAGGAGCTCTCGCACTTCAACCCCATCTTCTACCTGGTGAACGCGGTCCGCTTCGGCTTCCTCGGCGAGAGCGACGTATCGGTCTGGCTCTCGCTCGGCGTGGTCGCCGCGCTCGCGATTCCTGCCTACGCGTGGGCTCAGCACCTGTTCAGCACCGGCAAGCGCTTGAAGAGCTAGAGCAGCGGATAGTCCGCTGCCGGCGCTGCCCCCGCCTCGTCGAGTGGCGCGAGCGCGTGGCGCGTGAGAAGCGCGCCGCGTTCGCCGGCGAGGACTACTGGGGCCGCCCGGTGCCGGGATTCGGCGACCCCGATGCGCGCGTGTTCGTGCTCGGCCTTGCGCCCGCGGCGCACGGCGGCAACCGCACGGGCCGGATATTCACGGGCGACCGCTCGGGAGACTGGCTGTTTGCGTCCCTGTACCGCACAGGCTTCGCGAACCAGCCGGAGTCCCGCCACGCCGGCGACGGCCTCACGCTCCGGGACGCGTGGATCGCCGCCGCGGTGCGCTGCGCGCCCCCGAACAACAAGCCGCTGCCGGAGGAGCGCGACAACTGCCTGCCCTACGCGGCCGAGGAGCTGCGACTGATCCAGCCGGCCGTGATCGTGTGCCTCGGCAAATTCGCCTGGGATGCGGCCTGCAAGCTGCTCGGCGTCAGCCCGCGCCCCCGCTTCGGCCACCTCGCCGAGCACCGGGTCGAGGGCGGCCCGGTGCTGCTCGGCTCATATCACCCGAGTCAGCAGAACACCTTCACGGGCAAGCTCACCGAGCCGATGCTCGACGCCGTCTTCGCGGAAGCGCGAAAAATCGCCGCGATGAGTGTTATGGTGCCGCGCCAGTAGGGCAAAGTAGAACCCAATAGCCGAGTCCCCGCACCGCAAGTCGGTCGGGGAACGGGGGACCCATAGGCAGTCCGGGGCGAATCGTGAGGCCTTCTCACGTAGCGCCGCTCTTCTGGTGCGAGCCCGACAGCTAACCCCGTAGGCGCACAGAAGAGAGGGACCCGAATGCCTCGCAAGCTGGCGGCGCTGGTTGTCGCCGTGCTCAGCCTGACCGTCACCGCCGAAGCCGTCGGCGCCGGCTACGCAACCCGCACCCTGGCGCAGGGTTCGAGCGGCCGGGACGTTCGTGCGCTCCAGCGCTACCTGGACGCCGCGGGCTACAACACCACGGCCGACGGCCAGTTCGGCCCGGCCACGCGGCGCAGCGTCATGGCCTTCGAGTCCGCGGAGCAGCGGCGCGTGAACGGCAGGGCGTCGCGCACGGAGCAGCGCATCGTGCGCGCTCGCGCCTCGAGCTCGGGCAGCGACGAGGCGCCCGCCGTGGCGCCGACCGAGAAGGGCTACATCAACGGCAACGGGCTCGCCGTGGCCCCAGCCTCCGCACCAGCTGAGGTCAAGGCGATCATCGCGGCCGGCAACGCGATCGCGACGAAGCCGTACAAGTACGGCGGCGGCCACAGTCGCTGGAACGACTCAGGCTACGACTGCTCGGGCTCCGTCAGCTACGTGCTCCACGCCGCCGGGCTGCTGAGCCGGGCGCGCGACTCGACCGGCTTCATGAGCTGGGGAGAGGCCGGGCGCGGAACCTGGGTCACGGTGCGTTCGAACCCCGATCACGCCTATCTGATCGTCGCCGGCTTGCGCTTCGACACGAGCGCCCTGAGGCAGACGGGTAACCGCTGGACCGAGCGCATGCGCTCCGCCAGCGGCTACCGCGGGCGCCACCCCAACGGACTGTGAACAGCATGACTGCGCCGCGGGCAAACCCGCGGCTTGCCCACGACGGAGGGAACCCATGGCAGTAGCCGTACTGCTCCTGCTCCTGTTGTCAGCCTTTGCCGGCCTGGCCGCCGGCCGCCGCCGGGCGGTGATCCCGGTCGTCCTGGCCGTGATCCCTTGCGCGCTCCTCGGCGGCGCTGAGTTCGCCGGCCTGGCCCTGCTTGCCGCAGCGGGCGTGGCCGCGGGCGCGCACCTGCACCGCGTGGTGGCCGAGACCTCGCCGCCGCCGCGCGCCAGCTAGCCGCCGTCGCGCTCTCTCAGCTCGCGCCTGATCTTGCGTTCGAGCTCGCGGGCCTCTCGCTTCGTGTCCGCGCCGCCTTCCTTCGCCGTGTCCTCGGCGTCGCGAAGCGCCTCGCGCAGATCGTCCTTGGAGAGATCGTCGACGTCGCCCTCGATCTCCTTCGCCTGCTCGCGGATGTCGTCGCGCGCCTGGTCGACCTGGTCGCGCGCGTCATCCTCGCCGCACGCCGCCATCGGAAGGCACAGGGCGGCCGCGGTGACGAGAGCGGGGAGCTTTCGGGAGCGGGGCACGGGTGCAACGTACCCAGGGTCCACGGAGTCCACGCGGTACGCTCGTGGGTCGCATGTCTTTGGACCCGCTCGGAACGTTCACCCCGCAGGTACGTGACTGGTTTACCCGCTCGTTCGAGCGTCCGACCGAGGCGCAAGCCCAGGCCTGGCCTGCGATTGCCCGCGGTGACAACGTGCTGGTCTCGGCCCCGACCGGCTCGGGCAAGACGCTCGCCGCCTTCCTCTGGGGACTCGACCGGCTAGCCGCGAATCCACTTCCCGAGGGTGAGCGCAGGACGCGGCTGGTCTACGTCTCGCCGCTGAAGGCGCTCTCGTACGACGTCGAGAAGAACCTGCGCGCGCCGCTCAAGGGCATCGGCGGCGACGTGTCGGTGGCGATTCGCACTGGCGACACGCCGCAGAAGGAGCGTCAGGCGATGCTCCGCACCCCGCCGGACGTGCTGATCACCACGCCCGAGTCGCTCTACCTGATGCTCACCTCGCGGGCGCGCGAGTTCCTCGTGGACGCGGAGGCCGTGATCGTGGACGAGATCCACGCCGTCGCGCGCACCAAGCGCGGGGCTCACCTGGCCCTTTCGCTCGAGCGCCTCGAGGAGCTCGCGGGCCGCC
>DASUQG010000244.1:0-7009 GCA_036280695.1 Thermoleophilaceae bacterium | reverse complement strand
CCGAGGTCCGAGACGATGTCGCCGTAGAGGTTCGGCAGCACGATCACGTCGTACTCCTCGGGCCGCGACACGAGCTGGTTGCAGAGGTTGTCGATGATGCGGTCCTCGAACTCGATGTCGGGATGGCGCTCCGCCACCTGGCGCGCGACCTCGAGAAACAGCCCGTCCGAGAACTTCATGATGTTGGCCTTGTGGGCGGCGCTCACCTTCTTGCGGCCGTTCTCCTCGGCGTACCTGAAGGCGGCCTCGACGATCCGCTCGGAGCCGAACACGGAGATCGGCTTGATCGAGATGCCGGACTCCTCGCGCGTGGGCGAGTCGAGCTCGTCCGCCAGGAAGCTGCGCAGCTTCTCGACCTCGTCCGAGCCCTTCTCGAACTCGATGCCCGCGTAGAGGTCCTCGGTGTTCTCGCGGACGATCACGATGTCGGTCTCGGGGAAGCGGGTGCGCACGCCCTCGTAGGCCTTGCAGGGCCGGATGCAGGCGTAGAGGTCGAACTCCTTGCGCAGGGCGACGTTGATCGAGCGATGGCCTGAGCCGACCGGGGTCGTGGTCGGGCCCTTGATCGCGAGGCCGCGTTCGCGGATCGAGTCGAGCGTGCGGTCGGGGAGCGGGTTGCCCTCCGACTCGTAGACGTCGATCCCGGCGTCCTGGAAGTCCCAGTCGAACTCGACCCCTGTGGCCTCGAGCACTCGCCGCGTGGCCTCCGCGAGCTCGGGCCCGGTGCCGTCGCCCGGGATGAAGGTGACTCGATGAGCCAAAGCTGTCCTTTCTCGTTCAGTCGTGTGCGCCGCCGCCGCGCGCGGCCGCGCCGTCAGGGCGCGTCGGCCGCCGCCGCGGGTTGCGCCCCGGCGGGCACCGTAACGAAGTCGCGGCGGCGCACAAGCAGCAGCGCGAGGGCCGCGCCCACGAAGGCGAGCACCGCGGCCACGATCAGGATCTCGTTGAGCCCCTCGATGAAGGCCCGCCGGGCCGCGGTTCCCACCACCTCGCGCACCGGCGCGGGCACGCCCCGCGCGGCCGCCGAGACGCCGCCCGACGACACCGCCTCGGCAATGTGATCCACCGAGCGCGGCGGCAGCAGGGTGTTCGCTAGCGCCGTGTGGAGCTTGTCGGTCACCTTGGACTGGAGCAGCGCGCCGAGGGCCGCGATGCCGACCGCCGTGCCCACCTGGCGGAAGGTGCTGTTGATCCCGGAGGCGGCGCCGGCGCGGCGCGGTTCGACCACGCCGATGGCGGTCGTGGCAAGCGCGGGGTTGGTGAAGCCGATGCCGACGCCCGCGACCACGAAGCCGGCCAGGAGCGTGGTCCAGTCGTCCGAGGGGTCGATGCCCGACATCAGCGTGAGGCCGACGCCGACCAGGACCAGGCCGCCTCCGAGGAAGGCCCGCACGGGGAACCGCTCGGCGAGCTTGCCGGCGACGGGTGCCGCCAGGAACGACAGCAGCGAGATCGGCAGGAAGCGCACGCCGGTCTCGAGCGGCGAGTAGCCGAGCACGTTCTGCATGTAGAGGACGAGGTAGAGGAACATCGCGAACATCGACGCGTGCAGGCTGAACGCGACGATCTGGGCGCCGGTGAAGGCGGGCTTGCGGAAGAGCTGGAGGTCGAGCATCGGCTGGTCCCGGTTCAGCTCGATCGCCACGAACGCGGCGATCAGCACGGCCGCGGCGACGAACAGCGCGAGGACCGGCGTGCTCGTCCAGCCGTCGTCGTTGCCGCGGATCAGCGCGAAGACGAGGCAGAAGAGCCCTGCGCTGAATGTGAGCACGCCGGCCCAGTCGATGCGCGCGTTCGGGTCGCGCTCGGAGTCCGGCACGCGCATGACCGTGATGGCGGCGGTGAGCAGGCCGATCGGCACGTTCACCAGGAAGATCCACTCCCAGCCGAACGCCTCCGTGAGCGCGCCGCCCACCAGCGGCCCGACAGCGACTGCGAAGCCGGTGGTCGCTCCCCAGATGCCGAATGCGGTGCCGCGCTCCTGTGGTGCGAATTCCTGGGCGATCAGGGCGAGTGAGGTGGCGAACATCATCGCCCCGCCGATGCCCTGGAGCCCGCGCGAGACGTTCAGCATCGTGGGCGAGCCGGAGAGGCCGCAGAGGAGCGAGGCCGTCACGAAGAGGAGCAGCCCGGCCACGAAGACCCGGCGCCGCCCGAGCAGGTCGGCGATCGAGCCCGAGGCGAGCAGGAGGGCTGCGAGTGCCAGGGCGTAGGCGTCCACCACCCACTGGAGGTCCTCGAAGCTGGCCCCCAGTTCCATCTGGATGTCCGGCAGGGCCACGTTCACGACGGTGATGTCGAGCAGCAGCATGAAGACGGACAGGCACACCACCAGAAGCGTCCACCACTTCGATGCCATGGCCCCACGGTACGCAACGCCGTTCTGACACCATCCCCATCGGTGTTCGGTGGCGGCTCAATCCAGCTCGGACGCGTCTTCGGAATCCGCATAGGCGTCGACTACAGCTGGTTCCTCGTCCTGTTCCTGATCATCTGGACGCTGTCGGACTACTACAAGGACGTCGCGCCCGGCTCGAACGCGTTCCTGCTGGCCGTGGTGAGCGCGCTGCTGTTCTTCCTGTCGATCCTTCTGCACGAGCTCGGGCACGCATGGGTGGCGCTCCGCAACGGCATCCCGATCGAGGGCATCGACCTGTGGATGTTCGGCGGAGTGGCGAAGCTCGGAAGGGATTCAGATTCGCCGGGCGTCGAGTTCCGCGTCGCGGCCGCCGGGCCGCTCGTGACCGTGGCGATCGCGGCGATCTGCTTCGGCCTGGGCGTGGCGGTGTCGAGCGGTGCCGACGCGCTCGACAGCGCACAGTTCAGCAACGACGTGACGGGCGCGACGACCGCCGTGCTCGGCTACCTCACGTCGATCAACCTGCTGCTGCTCGCGTTCAACCTGATCCCGGCGTTCCCGCTCGATGGCGGGCGCATCGCCCGGGCGATCGCCTGGAAGATCACGGGCGACCGCAACCGGGCCACTCGCTTCGCGGCGCGGCTTGGACGGGCCGGCGGTTGGCTGATGGTGGGCGCCGGAGGGCTGCTGTATGCGATGACTGGCGACCTCGTCGGGGGCGTCTGGCTCGCCATCATCGGCTGGTTCCTGGCCTCCGCCGCCCGCTCGGCCGAGGCGCAGGCGGACTTCGCGGGACGGATCGAGCACCTCCGAGTGGCCGACGTGATGGATCGCGAGCCGGTGGCGATCCCGGAGGACTGGCCGCTCGCGGATGCCGAGCACCAGTTCTTCCTGCGCTACGGCTGGCCCTGGTTCCCGGTGATCGACGCGAGCGGCAGGCTCGTTGGAGTCGTGTCGCGCGAGGCAGTGGACAGCGTTCCGGCCCCGGAGCGCGCCACGCGCCGCGTCGGCTCGGTGATGGCCCGCGACGACGGCTCTAGCGGCCTGCGCGTACGGCTCGACGAGCCGCTCGAGGCCCTGCTCGGCCAGGAGGGCCTGACACGCCTGGGCGCGATCATGGCCGTGGATGGCGAGGGGGTGCTGCGCGGGGTGGTCACGGTCGACGCCGTGCGGCGCGCGCTGCACGGCGCCGTGCCGGCGTGATGCCGAGCGCGACCAGCTGCTGCGCCACCGTCTCGGGTCCACGGAACAGCTGCTCGTAGGACAGCCGCCAGACCCGCCAGCCCGCGATCATCAGGTCGGCGTCGCGGACGGGGTCGCGCCGCTTGGCGCGCCGGGTGTCGTGCGCCGCGCCGCCGTCGGTCTCGACGATCAGCCGCTGCTCGCGCCAGACGAAGTCGCACTCGTAGCCTTCGATGTGGACGTTGACCTCCGGGCGGGGGAGGCCGTGCCTGTCGCAGAGCGACAAGAACATTTCCTCGAGCTCGGAGCGGGTGCGGGTGGTCCCCGCCGTGTGAACGGCGAGCACCGAGGACAGGACTCCGCTGCCGCGGCGGCCCCGCCGCGGGGCGAGCCCGGTGCAGTCGAGGCGCAGGTACTCGGCCTCGTCGAGGGCGCGTTCGAGGGTGCGGCGCGGGGCGACGTCGGCGAGGTCGATGAGGGTGCGGGCCGGCCGCGTGAGCACGATGCCGGCCCGCTTGCCGATCTCGTCCTCGCCCAACTCCGCGCGGTGCACCACGAGCCCGGGCCGCGCCCGGCCCCCGGGCGCGGTCACGTGGATCTTGCCGTCGCTGGCCAGCAGACCCCACAGAACGGCAGCACTGAAGTGGCTCAGCGCGGCCCTTTCTCCGCACGCGAGCACCGCTGCCATGAAGTGCGAGTTGCGCGTGAGGTTCAGGTGGCCCACGGCGTACACCCCTCGATGCAATCGGTGCAGCCGCTTCCTCGCAACCCACTCCCCCACCGTGCTCCTCCCGCACCCGAGCTCCAGCATCTGCGCCCGAGACACCACCCCGTGCTGCCGTCGAGCGAGCGCCGCCAACCGTGCGTCGAGGGGGTCCGATCGAGATTTGTCCGGCATACCCGGACAAAGCTCGATAGGTCCCCGGTTCGCCCCCCTCGGCGGGGGTTCCGCCGCCGCTTACGTAGACTCTCGCGCCGATGCCGCAGCACGATGTTTTGGTGATTGGCGCCGGGTTGGCCGGCCAGCGGGCCGCCCTGGCGGCCGCGGAGGCTGGGGCGTCGGTGGGGATCATCTCCAAGGTGCACCCGGTGAGGTCGCATTCGAATGCGGCCCAGGGTGGGATCAACGCGGCGCTCGACCCGCAGGACTCGTGGGAGTCGCACGCGTTCGACACCGTGAAGGGCTCCGATTACCTCGGCGACCAGGACGCGATCGAGATCATGTGCCGCGAGGCCCCCCACGAGCTCCTGGAACTCGAGCACCTGGGTGTGACCTTTCACCGTGACGAAAGAGGCCGCCTGGGCAAGCGAGCCTTCGGCGGGGCCTCCGCGGCGCGGACCTACTACGTGGCCGACATCACCGGCCAGGCGATCCTGCACGTGCTCTACGAGCAGCTCATGAAGTACGAGGAGGTCTCGCGCTACGAGGAGTGGTTCTCGACCGCCCTGGTCCAGGACGACGACGGGCGCATCGCGGGCGTGGTCACGCGCAACATCATGGACGGCGCGATGGAGCTGTTCGCGGCCAAGGCCGTGATCCTGGCCACGGGTGGGAACGGCCAGATCTACGACCCCACCACGAATGCCTTGATCTGCACCGGGGACGGGATCGCGATGGCGTACCGCGTCGGCGCGCCGCTGATGGACATGGAGATGATCCAGTACCACCCGACCACGCTGGCGGGGCTCGGCCTCCTCATCACCGAGGGCGCCCGCGGCGAGGGCGCCCACCTCTACAACGCCCAGGGCGAGCGCTTCATGGAGAGGTACGCGCCGAACAAGATGGAGCTGGCCTCGCGCGACGTGGTCTCGCGCGCCGAGCAGACGGAGATCAACGAGGGCCGCGGCTTCCCCGACGGGACGGTGGCGCTTGACATCACCGTCGTGCCGCGCAAGCGCATCCACGAGGCGCTCCGCGAGATCGTGAACGTGGGACGCGACTTCGCCGGTGTGGACATCACCAGCGAGCCGATCCACATCAAGCCGGGCAACCACTACGTGATGGGCGGGGTGAAGACGGACATCCACGGCCAGACGCCGATCCCCGGCCTCTACGCCGCCGGCGAGTGTGCCTGCGTGTCCGTGCACGGAGGCAACCGCCTTGGCGCCAACTCCCTGCTCGACACGCTCGTCTTCGGCCGCCGCTCGGGGGAGCACGCAGCAACCTCGGTGCACAACCTCTCGATGCCCGAGCCCTCCCGCGCCGCGCTCAAGGATGAGGAGCGCATGATCGAGGCGATCGTCCAGCGCGACGGCGGCGGCCGGCGCGTGTCCGAGATCAAGGCCGAGCTCGGCGCGACCATGGACAAGTACGTCGCCGTCTTCCGCGATGAAGCCGGGCTCAACACCGCGCTCGAGATCGTCCGCCGCCTCAAGGACGAGGCGCAGAACGTGGCGATCGACGACAAGGGCAGCGTCTTCAACCAGGACGTGCTCGGCGCGCTCGAGCTCCAGTTCATGCTCGACAACGCCGAGGCGATCGTCGTCTCGGCGATCGAGCGTAAGGAGAGCCGGGGCGCCCAGTTCCGGACCGACTATCCCGAGCGGAACGACGACGAGTGGCTGAAGCACATCAACGTCTCGTCGAATGGCGCGGAGCCAGAGCTCAGCTACTCGCCCGTGACCATGACCCAGTGGGAGCCGCAGGAACGGACCTATTGAGATGGCCGACTACACGCTGAAGATCCGACGCTTCGACCCGGAATCGGGCGAGCCCGCCTACTGGGCCGACTACGACGTCGAGCTGCCCCCCGAGCGCTCCGTGCTCGACGGCATCCTCCAGGTAAAGGACCGCGAGGACGCCTCGATCGCGATTCGCTGCTCGTGCCGCGCGGCGATCTGCGGCTCCTGCGGCGTGCGCATCAACGGCCGCTCGGCGCTGGCCTGCAACACCCGCATCGGCGAGGCCAGCGAGCGCGGGCGCGCCGGCGTGATCACGGTCGAGCCGATGGGGAACATGCCCGTGGTCAAGGACCTGGTCACGGACATGGAGGCCGTGCACTGGAGGAAGGTCCGCCGCGTGGTGCCGTGGCTCGTGCCCGCGGAGGAGCCGCCCGAGGGCCAGGAGTACATCGTGCCCGCCGAGGCGATGCTCGACGTGACCCAGGCGATGGCGTGCATCCACTGCGGCGTGTGCGTGTCGGCGTGCCTCTCGCTCGAGGTCGATCCCGACTTCATCGGGCCTGCGGCCCTCGCGAAGGCGTACCGCTTCGTCGGCGACCCGCGCGACGGCGAGCACGAGGCGCGCCTCAAGGACCTGGCCGAGGACCCGCACGGCATCTACGACTGCACCCACTGCTTCGCCTGCGTGGAGGTGTGCCCGAAGGACGTGGCGCCGATGAACCAGATCATGCGCCTGCGCCGCAGGGCCACCGGCGACTACGGCATCAAGGACCAGAACAACGGCTACGGCCACGAGAAGGCGTTCACGAACATCCTCGAGCGATGGGGCACCCTGCACGAGGCGCA
>DASUQG010000243.1:0-2406 GCA_036280695.1 Thermoleophilaceae bacterium | reverse complement strand
CTCACGCAGCTCGTCCGCGCGCCGCGCCAGCGGCTCGGCGTCCTCGGGCGCGAGCAGCCGCGTGATCGACGCGTAGAGCGCCATCGCGCCTGGCCGGAAGTGCCTGACCGTCGAAGCGATGTCGAGCTGCCGCGGCCGGTTGCCGAGCAGCCAGCGCGAGGCGCGCTCCACCAGCCTGCGGCCCTCGAGCAGCAGCGTTATCTGCACGGAGCTGCTGCAGCGGTTGTCGAGCAGCTCGATCTCGCCCCACAGCGGCCGCATCTCGAAGATCTCGCGCGCGCACGCGTACGCACGGGCGATCTGCGAGGCGGGGGCGCCCGTCTCCTCGTGCAGGCGGAACGCGAACGTGGTGCCGCCGCCGTGGAGCACGTTGTTCACCACCTGCGTCGCGACGATCTGGCGGCCAAGGCGGTGTGCGCGCATCTGCTCCCCGAAGCGCTCGGGCAGCGGCGCCGGGAAGTAGCGCTCGAGCTCCGCGGAGAGGTACGGGTCCTCGGGCACGTCCGAGTCGAGCAGCGCGTCGTAGAGGTCGATCTTGCTGTACGCGAGCAGGATCGCCAGCTCCGGTCGCGAGAGCCCGCCGTGGTCACGCTTGCGCTCGCCGCACTCCTCGTCGTTCGGCAGCGCCTCGAGCTCGCGGTCGAGGTTGCGGCGATTCTCGAGGAAGCGCATGAAGCGCTCGTGCACGTCGAACATGCTGGTCGCGTTCGCCTCGGCGAGGCTGAGCGTCTCGGCCTGCTCGTAGTTGTCCTTGAGGACGAGGGCGGCCACCGCGTCCGTCATCTCCACCAGCAGTGAGTTGCGCTGCTTCTCGGTGAGGTCACCGGCCTCGACCACCGCGTCCAGCAGGATCTTGATGTTCACCTCGCGGTCCGAGCAGTCGACCCCGCCCGAGTTGTCGATCGCGTCGGTGTTCACCCGGCCGCCCTCGAGGGCGAACTCCACCCGCCCGGCCTGTGTCACGCCGAGGTTGCCGCCCTCCCCGATCACCTGGGCGCGCAGCTCGCCGGCGTTCACGCGGACCGCGTCGTTGGCCTTGTCGCCCGCGTCCGCGTGCGACTCCGAGCTGGCCTTCACGTACGTGCCGATGCCGCCGTTCCAGAGCAGGTCGACGGGAGCGCGCAGCAACGCCTGGATCAGCTCGTTCGGCTTGAGCGCCTCGTCCTCGATGCCGAGCGCCTCGCGCGCCTCCGCTGACAGCTCGATCGACTTGGCGGTGCGCTCGTACACGCCGCCTCCGGCGGAGATCGCATCGGCGTCGTAGTCGGCCCAGGACGATCCGGGCAGCTCGAACAGCCGCTTGCGCTCGTTGAAGCTGCGCTCGGCGTCCGGGTTCGGGTCGATGAACACGTGCCGGTGGTTGAAGGCGCCCACCAGGCGGATGTGGCGCGACAGCAGCATCCCGTTCCCGAACACGTCCCCTGCCATGTCGCCGATGCCGACCACCGTGAAGTCCTCGGCCTGGATGTCGCGGCCGAACTCACGAAAATGGCGCTTCACGGACTCCCACGCGCCGCGCGCGGTGATGCCCATCTTCTTGTGGTCGTAGCCCGTGGAGCCGCCGGAAGCGAACGCGTCCCCGAGCCAGAAGCCCTCCTCCATCGCGATCCCGTTCGCGATGTCGGAGAACGTGGCGGTGCCCTTGTCGGCGGCGACCACCAGGTAGGGGTCGTCGCCGTCGTAGCGCACGATCCCGGGGTGGGCCATGATCTCGCCGCCCTCGATGTCGTCGGTGAGGTCGAGCAGCCCGCGGATGAAGGTCTGGTAGCAGGCCACAACCTCCTCGGGCAGGTCATCCCGCCTCGCGGGAGGCTGCTTGACCACGAATCCACCCTTCGCGCCCACGGGCACGATCACGGCGTTCTTCACCATCTGGGCCTTCATCAGCCCGAGCACCTCGGTGCGGAAGTCCTCGCGACGGTCGGACCAGCGGATGCCGCCGCGCGCCACGGGGCCGCCCCGTAGATGCACTCCCTCGGTGCGCGGCGAGTAGACGAAGATCTCGTAGCGCGGGCGCGGCTGCGGCAGCCAGCGCAGCTCGGACGGGTCGAGCTTGAAGGACAGGTGCTGGGCGTGCTCGCTCGGTCCGGTGTGGAAGTAGTTGGTCCGCAGCATCGCCCTGACCACGTCGAGGAACATGCGCAGGATCTGGTCCTGGTCGAGGCTCTCGACCGCGTCGATGGCCTCCTCGATGCGCCCGGCCACCTCCTCGGCGTCCTCGCGGTCGGTCCGCCTTGGGTCGAAGCGGGCCTGGAACAGGGCGAGCATGAGCCGCGCGATCTCCGGGTGGGCCACGAGCGCCTGCTCCACGTAGCGGTCGCTGAACGTGATCCGCGCCTGGCGCAGGTACTTCCCGATCGCGCGCAGCACCGTGATCTCGCGCCACGTGAGCGCGGCGCCGAGCAC
>DASUQG010000242.1:0-2915 GCA_036280695.1 Thermoleophilaceae bacterium | reverse complement strand
GAACCGCCAGGACGCGGAGCTCGACAGCATCGTCCCGGACAACCCGAACAAGCCCTACGACATGCGCGACGTGGTGCACCTGCTCGTCGACAACGGCGAGTTCTTCGAGGTGCAGGAGCACTTCGCGCGCAACATCGTGGTCGGCTTCTCGCGCCTGAACGGGCGCCCGATCGGCGTGGTCGGGAACCAGCCCTCCCAGCTCGCCGGCGTGCTCGACATCAGCGCATCCGAGAAGGCGGCGCGCTTCGTGCGCTTCTGCGACGCCTTCAACATCCCGATCCTCACGCTGATGGACGTGCCGGGCTTCCTCCCCGGCACCTCGCAGGAGTGGGGCGGGATCATCCGCCACGGGGCGAAGCTGCTGTACGCGTTCACCGAGGCCACAGTCCCCAAGCTGACCGTGATCACGCGCAAGGCATACGGCGGCGCCTACGACGTCATGAACTCCAAGCACATGCTGGCCGACTTCGTGTTCGCCTGGCCCACCGCCGAGGTCGCCGTGATGGGCCCCGAGGGCGCGGTGAACATCATCCACCGCCGCGACATCCAGAGCTCACCCACTCCGGAGCAGCGCCGCGAGAAGCTGATCGGCGACTACAGGGCGCGCTTCGCGAACCCGTACTCGGCCGCCGAGCGCGGCTACATCGACGACGTGATCATCCCGCACGAGACGCGACCGAAGCTGATCCGCGCGCTCGAGACGCTGAAGACCAAGCGCGTCGACACGCCGAAGCGCAAGCACGGGAACATCCCGCTCTAGCTCCGTTCAGGCCTAGCCGCTGGCGTAGTCGGCCGCCTGGTGCGCGGCCGCGTCCATCGCCGTGTGCATCAGCCCCGAGCCGAAGCTCGCGCGGGCGACCCCGAGCTCGGCCAGCTCCGCCAGCGTGAGGCCGGCGGGCATCACCAGCACGTTGAGCGGCGCGCCGACCTCCTCGACGAGCCGGCGGATCGCCTCGCGCCCGCGCACGCCGATCGGATAGACGCAGTCGGCGCCGGCCTGCGCGTAGAGCTGCCCGCGGCGGACGGCCTCGTCGAGCTCGCCGCCGCGGAGGAACACGTCCACGCGGGCGTTGAGAACCACGTCCACTCCGGCATCGCGCCCCGCCTGCTTGATCGCCGCGAGCCGCTCCGCCTGGCGCTCTGCATCGCCGAGGCCGCCAGCATCGTGGTCGGTGTCCTCGAAGTTGAGGCCGACGGCGCCGGCGCGAAGCAGCCCGTCCACGAGCTCGCCAGGCTCGAGGCCGTAGCCCGCCTCGAGGTCCGCCGTCACGGGCACGTCCACGGCCGCCGCGATGCGCGCCACCGCGGCGAGCATCGCGTCCGGCGGCGTCACGTTGCCGTCCTCGTAGCCGAGCGCCTCCGCCACCCCGGCACTCGTCGTGGCGATCGCCGGGTAGCCGTCGTGTGCCAGGCGTCTCGCGCTCGGCGGGTCCCACGCGTTCACGAGCAGCAGCGGCGAGCCCGGCACGTGCAGCCCGCGCAGCTGCTCGGCCTGGGCTGCCAGGGCGGACGCGTTCACGATGCCGCTGACGCTACTTCACGATCAGCTTGAACGCGGACTTCAGGCCGTCGCCGTCGCCGGACGTGCCGCCCACCAGCGCGTCGAGCGGCTCGAGGTAGGGCTTCGCCTTCTGCCAGTCCGCGTCGGAGGCCGCGCTGGTCGATTCGGCCAGGTCGAGGATCGGCGGGACCGCCACGTAGAACGAGACGTTGTAGTCGCCCAGCGACTCCGCGGCCTGCGTGTAGTCGGCGGACTCGCTCAGCGGCTGGCTCGCCTCGACGCCCTCGGCCGCGGCCTCGTCGCCGAATGCGAGCACCACGCGCCCGCCGCGCTGGAAGAGGTGGAGCGGCCTCGGGATGGAGGGGCTGACGAGCGTGAAGCCCTCGCCGCCGCCGGGTGCGGAGAGCGGGACGACGCGGTCGCCGGGGTTGTCCGCCTGGGTCTCCGCGAGCTTGCGCAGGCGCTCGATCACGCGCCCGGACGCGGCCTCGTCACTGGTCTCGATGATCAGAGCGCCGTTCACGTTGCTCTCGCCGCTGCCGCGCACGAACACCGCGAAGTCGCCCATCCAGTCGAGCACGTCCCTCTGGAGGTCGAGCCCGGTGGCCGCCTTGAACTGCTGCTCGACCACGTCACGGCCGCCCGCGAAGCCTGCGATGGACTCGATGAAGAAGTCGAGCGTCTTGTCGAAGTCCGGCTGCGCCAGCGCGAGCCAGGAGTCGGCAGGCAGGTCCTCGATCAGCTCGCTGCCCTGACCGAGGAATGGCAGCGTGTCGGCCGTGGCCTCGGGCAGCGAGCCCTCGAACACCACACCGTCCCTGTCGGCGTCCACCGTGATGACCGTGGGCTGCTCGAAGACCCTCTTGAAGTTCTCGGGAACGCCCGCCGCCGCGTTCGTGTTGTCCTTGAGCAGCTGGGGCGAGTTGATGTAGACGAGCCCGAGCCGGTCGTCGGAGACTTCGTCGATCGCACCCGTGTAGTCGTCGGAGTCGGCCAGCGGCGAGTCGCCCTTGCTCGTGTCGATGGCGGCCTTCACGCCGCCCTCGGTGCCGAGCACGACGAAACCGTCGAAGACCGCGCCCGTATTGGTCTCCTCCGCCTCGTCCATCACGTACTCGACGTCCCTGTAGGTCTTCTTCGTGACCTTGCCCTCGGCGGACTTCTCGAGCGCCTCCTGCGCCTTGTCCTCGTCGTCGGCCGCCAGCAGCAGGGCGTTCTGGTCCATCTGCTTGCCGAAGACGAAGAAGGCTGCCTCGTCGCCGAGCCACGGCTCGACGTCGTCCTCGTACGAGATCCCCGTGTCGGAGTCCCTGAGCGCCGCGTCGACCAGCGCCTTCAGGCGGTCGCCCGCGCTTCCCTCGCCCGGGAACTTCGAGACGATCGTGTCCACGGCCTTCTTCTGATCACCCTCCGG
>DASUQG010000241.1:0-5196 GCA_036280695.1 Thermoleophilaceae bacterium | reverse complement strand
ACGATCGACGCCTACCCGCAGCCGGCGGAGCCGCACGTGGTGCCGCTGCGGCCCGCGCGGATGGAGAAGCTGCTCGGCGAGCGCATCGAGGAGGAGACCGCGAACGGGATCCTGGAGCGGCTGGGATTCCAGCTGGAGGAGTCCGGTTGGCGGGTGCCTCCGTGGCGTTACGCCGACGTCCAGAGGGAGGCCGACCTGATCGAGGAGGTCGCCCGCATCCACGGGCTCGACAAGCTGCCAACGACGCTCCCGGCGCGCAAGGACGCCATCGGGCGGAGCACGCCGAGCCAGCGCCTGCGCCGCCGCCTCGAGGACCTGCTCCGCGACCGCGGCCTCCTCGAGGCGATCTCGTACAGCTTCACGTCTCCGCAGGCGCTGCGGCGGCTGCGCCTCGGCGACGCCGAGCTGTTGCGCGTGGACAACCCGCTCAGCGAGGAGCTGAGCGTGATGCGCCCGCTGATCCTGTCCGGCCTGCTCGACGCCGCCCGCCACAACGCCGCCCACGGCCGGTCCGGGGTGCGGCTGTTCGAGTCCGCGCACGTCTACCTGCCGAAGGGCGAGCTGGGCCCGCTTCAGGAGATGGGCCAGACTCCGGCGGACGAGCCCCACCACCTGGCCGCCCTCGTCACGGAGGCCGCACCGGGCGGATGGCGCACGCCGGGACGCTCCGCGGACTTCTATGCCGTCAAGGGGCTGCTCGAGGGTCTGATGGAAGCCGCTCGCGTCGAGTGGCGTGCGCAGGAGGGCGGACCTGCGTTCCTGCATCCCGGTCGAGCGGCGACGATCGTGGCCGGCGACGGCATCGAGCTCGGCTGGCTCGGCGAGCTGCACCCGCTCGTGCTGCGCGAGTGGGAGCTCGACGGCGCCGTGGCCGGCTTCGAGCTGGACGTCGACGGGCTGCTCGAGCTGGCCCCGGAGGCCTCCACCTACAGCGACGTGACGAGCTTCCCCGCGGTGCTTCAGGACATCGCCGTGATCGTGCCCGAGGACGTGCCGGCCGCGCGGCTGGCCGAGGTCGTCCGAGCGGGCGGCGGCGAGCTGCTGGCGTCGCTGCGCGTGTTCGACCTCTACCACGGCGAGCAGGTGGGGGAGGGGAACAAGTCGCTGGCGCTGCGGCTCGAGTTCCGAGCACCGGACCGCACGCTCACCGACGAGGAGGTCTCGGAGCGCCGCGCCGCGATCGAGCGCGAGCTCCAGTCGATCGGAGGGCGGCTGCGTGCCTAGTGGGTCGCCCACGAGCGGCGTCGCCGTTATAGGCGCCGCTGGCTTCGGCGGCGCGGTTGCGGCCGCGATCCTGCGCCGGCATCCGTCGCTCGAGCTGACCGCGGTCACGGCGCGGTCGGATGTGGGCCGGCGCCATGACTCGCTCTACCCGCGCTATCGCGTGCCGCTCGAGCTGGAGGAGTTCGACCCCGACCGGATCGCCGACCGCGCCGGGGCGGCCGTCGTCGCGTATCCGCACGGTGCCGCCGCGCCCGCGGTGAAGGCGCTGCGGGAGCGCGGCCTGAAGGTCGTGGACCTCTCCGCGGACTTCCGCCTCGACCGCGACCGCTACGAGCGCTGGTACGGCCCGCACGACGCGCCCGACCTGCTCGACGACGCCGTGTACGGTCTCACCGAGGCGCATCGCGAGGAGATAGCCGGCGCCGACCTCGTCGCCGCCCCCGGCTGCTACCCGACCGCCGCGCTGCTTGCGCTCTGGCCGCTCCGCGACCACCTCGACGACGTGGTGGTGGACGCCAAGTCCGGAGTCTCAGGCGCTGGCCGCGAGGCCACGCTCACGACCCACTTCGTCTCGGTCACGGAGAACGTCCAGGCGTACAAGGTCGAGGGCCACCGGCACGCGGCCGAGCTCGAGCAGGAGCTCGGCGACGGCACATCGTTCACCTTTGTGCCGCATCTCGTTCCAATCGAGCAGGGACTGCTCGCAAGCTGTTATGCAACGACGGGCCTCGACGCGCAAGGCGTGCGCGAGCGCTTCGAGGAGGCCTACGCCGAAGAGCCGTTCATCGACCTGGCGGACGAGCCCCCCGGCACAGACGACGTGCGCGAGACGAACCGCTGCCGCATCCACGTGACCGTCGTGGATGGCCGCGTGATCGCGCTCGCGGCCATCGACAACCTGTGGAAGGGCGCGGCCGGCCAGGCGGTGCAGGACCTGAACCTGATGCTCGGGCTGCCGGAGACGGAGGGCCTCGAGTGACCTTCTTCAGATCGCGGTGGGTCGAGGCGCCGGGGCACGTGAAGGAGCTCGACTCCCAGGGACTCCCGGCCGGCTTCCGCGCAGCCGGCGTCGCCGCCGGGATCAAGCCGGATGGCCTCGACGTGGGCGTGATCGCCTCGGACGAGCCGGACACGGTCTCGGCAGCGCTCTTCACCACCAACGCGCGCGTGGGCGCGCCGGTGATGGTCTCCCGCGAGGCGGACCTCGGCCGCCTCCGCGCCGTGGCGGCCAACTCGGGCTGCTCGAACGTCGGCGACGGCCCGCGCGGCGTGGAGACCGCGCTCGCGATGCAGGCGGCCGCCGCGGAGGAACTCGGCGTGGAGCCGCAGCAGGTGGCCGTGGCATCCACGGGCGTGATCGGTACCGAGCTGCCGCGCGAGCGCGTGGTCGCCGGCGTCCGCGCCGCATGCGCCGAGCTCAGCGCCGACGCCGACGCCTTCTCCCAGGCCATCCTCACCAGCGACGCCGGCCCCAAGCGCGCCTGCCTCGAGGTGACGCTGCCGTCGGGCGCCGTGCGGCTGGCGGCACAGGCAAAGGGCGCCGGGATGATCTCGCCGCGTCACGCCACGATGTTCTGCTTCATCCAGACCGACGCCGCGCTCGAGCCCTTGACGCTCGACCTGCTCACAGCCGTATGCGTGCGGCGCTCATTCGACCGCATCAGCGTGGACGGCCAGCTCTCCACCAGCGACACGGTCGTGGCCCTGGCGAGCGGCGCGTCCGGGGTCCGCGTCGAGCCGGAGTCGGCGGACGAGCTCGCGCTCGGCGAGGCGCTGGACGCCCTGCTCCGCCAGCTCGCGCTCGAGATCGTGCACGACGGCGAGGGGGCGAAGCGGGTGGGCCGCGTGGTCGTGAGCGGCCGACCGGACACGGTGGAGCCGGTGGCGCGCTCGATTGCCAACTCGCCGCTGGTCAAGTCCGCCCTCCACGGCGGCGACCCCAACTTCGGCCGCATCCTCCAGGCCGCCGGCCAGGTGTGGCCGCCCGGCGAGCCGTTCCTCGTGGACCTCGAGATCGAGGGCCACCAGGTGCTGTCCGCGGGCGAGGTCGTGGAGCCGGCGCCGGCGGAGCTCGTGAGCGGGGCCGAGATCGAGTACGTGCTCACGATGCCAGGCGAGGGCGGCGAGACCGAGGTCTTCTTCAGCGACCTCAGCCCCGAATACGTCAACTACAACGCGGACTACACCTCATGAGAGATGTCGCAACGCTCCTCGAGGCGCTCCCGTACATCCGGGAGTTCCACGGTCAGACGGTCGTCATCAAGTACGGGGGCGCCGCGATGGTGGACCCCGAGCTGAAGGAGGAGTTCGCCCGTGACGTGGTGCTCCTCAAGTACGTCGGCATGAACCCCGTGGTGGTGCACGGAGGCGGCCCCGACATCACGAGCTACATGGAGCGCCTCGGGATGGAGGTGCGCTTCGTGGACGGGCTGCGCGTGTCCGACGAGGCCACGGTCGAGGTGGCGAAGATGGTGCTGGTCGGCAAGCAGAACAAGGACATCGTGCTCGGCATCAACCGGCACGGCCAGCCGGCGGTGGGCCTCTGCGGCGACGACGGCCGCCTGTTCACGGTGCGGAAGCGCCTCGCCGGCGGCGAGACCGACATCGGCTTCGTGGGCGACATCGAGAACGTGGACGTGGACGTGCTGCTCCACATCGCCGAGGACTACATCCCGGTCGTGGCCTCGGTGGGGGCGGACGCCGAGGGCAAGTCGTACAACGTGAACGCGGACGCCGCGGCGGCCGCCGTGGCGGAGGCGCTCGGGGCGTTCAAGCTGGTGTTCCTCACCGACGTGGAGGGCTGGCGCGCGGATCCCGACGATCCGGACAGCCGCATCTCCGAGGCCCGCGCGCAGGAGGTGCGCGAGCGGCTGACCGAGGTGAGCGGCGGGATGCGCCCGAAGCTCGAGGCGGCGCTGCACGCGCTCGACTCCGGCGTGGGCAACGCCCACATCCTCGACGGGCGCCAGCCGCACTCGCTCCTGCTCGAGCTCTTCACCGACGAGGGAAGCGGCACGAAGCTGTGGCCCTAGCGCCGTGACACTCGCCGAGCTCCAGACGCTCGAGCGCGACGCGCTAATGCACACGTACGCGCGCAATCCGGTCGAGTTCGTGCGCGGCGAGGGCACGCGCCTCTGGGACGACGAGGGCAACGAGTACCTCGACTTCCTCACTGGGATATCCGTGGCCCAGCTCGGGCACTGCCATCCGCGCGTGGTGGAGGCGGTGCGCGAGCAGGCCGGGCGGCTGCTGCACGTGGGGAACCTGTTCTACACCGAGCCAGGGGTCCGGCTCGCGAAGCGGCTGGCCGATCTCTCGCTCGGCGGCCGCGTGTTCCTCTGCAACTCCGGGGCCGAGGCGATCGAGTGCGCGCTCAAGCTCGCCCGCAAGCGGCGCAACGGGGGCGAGTTCGTGGTGATGGAGGGCGGCTTCCACGGCCGCACGATGGGGGCGCTCTCGGCAACTCCGCAGGAGTCGAAGCAGGCGCCGTTCGCGCCGCTCGTGCCCGGCTTCCGGGTGGTGCCGCGCAACGACGTGGACGGCCTCCGCGCCGCGGTGAGCGAGCGCACGGCCGCGGTCCTGCTCGAGCCGATCCAGGGCGAGTCGGGCATCCACCCGCTCGACCGCGAGCTGCTCCACGCCGCGCGCGAGGCGTGCGACGAGCACGGGGCGCTTCTCATCTTCGACGAGATCCAGTGCGGGAACGGCCGCACCGGCACGCTCTGGGCGCACGAGCAGCTCGGCGTGACGCCCGACGTGATGACCGTGGCGAAGGGGCTCGGAGGCGGGCTGCCGGTGGGCGCGTGCATCACGAACCCGGACGCCGCGCCCGTGCTCGAGCTGGGCGACCACGGTTCCACCTTCGCCGGCGGCCCCGTGATCGCCGCCGCCGCGAACGCGGTGCTTGACGTGCTCACCGAGCCGGGCTTCCTCGCCACCGTGACGGCGCGCGGCCGGCGCCTCGCCTCCGGC
>DASUQG010000240.1:0-4486 GCA_036280695.1 Thermoleophilaceae bacterium | reverse complement strand
ACGCACGTCGACAAGCGCCGGCACGTGGCCGCCGTGGACCGGATCATCGAGATCGCGGACGAGCATCGCCGCATCGGGGAGATCTTCCACACCTCGCCGATCGCCCTGCGCTTCGTGGCCAGCTCGGACGCCCACATGTCGATGATGCAGGGCTGCGACACGATGATGATCGAGCTGATCCAGCTCAAGGGGACGCGCGGCGGGCTGGAGGTGATCGCGGCCTACGAGAACGCGCTCTACGCGCTCGACGGACGCCCGCACTGGGGCCAGCTGAACACGCTCACGGGCAGCCACGGGCTCGTGCGCTCGCTCTACGACAACCTGCCGCGCTGGCTGGAGGCACACGCGGAGCTCAACTCGAGCGGCGTCTTCGACAGTCCGTTCTCGAAGCGCGTCGGCATCGTGGCGCATCGCGCCGGGTCCGGCGGGGCGGCTGCCGAGCCGTGACATGGTGGCGGAGATCCCGGGTCGAGCAGCCGCTCGCGCTCAAGCCGGGCGACCCGCTGACGCGGCGGATCCCGAGCCTCGAGCGGGCCTTCGCCACCGAGCTCACCGGGAGCATGAGCCTCAACATCCGCGGCGCCTTCCTCGCGGGCGGGGCGGCGATCGCGCTGCTTCTCGTCGCGCAGTTCTCGGCCACCTGGCTCGACGACGGGCATTGGGAGTTCCCGGATATCTGGGACATCGTCATGCAGACGCTGCTGGTGGTCACGGCCGTCGCGTTCGCGCTTTCCGTGCTGCTGTCGGTGTGGGCGGTCTGGCCGCGCCGCGGCTTCGCCCCGGCCCTTCGCCAGCGCATCGAGAAGATGAACACCGGCGACCGCAAGGGGGAGGCGGCGCTGCTGCTGACGATGCTCGACAGCCTGCGGGTGGCGAACGAGCGCAAGAGCCGCTGGATTCGCCTCGCGTCGCTTCCCTTCGTCGTCGCGGTGCTCGGCACGGTCGGCCAGAGCCTGATCTTCGCCTGGAAGGCCGAGCTCGTGGACCCGCCACGAGACGGCAAGGCGGAGCCGGTGGAGGTGGACGACACGACGGGCCTCCCCTCGCGCGAGGACCAGCTGCTGCTCGCCCGCCGCTACGCGCCCCGCGTGTGGCTCCACCACAGCGAGCGCTTCGGGCCGCTCGACCCGAGTGCGTTCATCAGCGGATCGGAGCTCCAGTGGCGCAAGCGGCGCTCGGACAGCCGCGTGGCGCAGCGTGGCCGGGTGGCCGCCGAGCGGCTCGGCCGCCACTGCGAAACGGCGCCCGGAGGCTGTTACGAGTTCAGCGGCTTCCAGGCGCGCGAGCTCACGCGGCCGTTCGCCAAGGGGCCGCGGCCCGAGGGTGTCAAGCCCCGTCACGGGTTCGCGCTGAACCTCGACAACGCCCTTCACGGCGGGCAGTCGCGAAGGGATCCCGATGTTCCGGTCTACTACGAGTTCCGCAAGGCCGGCGACGAGCTGCTCGTGACCTACTGGTTCTCGTACGGGCACAGCGCGCCGCACACGGGCGGGGCCGTGGGCGCGGCGCTCGGCGACAAGCTGAGCCACGAGGGCGATTGGGAGAACGTCGACGTGGCGCTCGCCCTCGATGGCTCGGCGCCGAGGGCCGTGTACTTCTACGGGCACGGGGCGCCGACGCGCCGCACCTGGGAGCAGCTCGAGCTGAACGGCGACCACCCGGTCGTCTACAGCGCGCTCGACTCACACGCCTCCTACTCCGAGGGCGGCACTACCAAGGTCTGCGGCGACCTCGGCTCCTCGGACGACATCCGCGACCAGGGCTTCCGCTGGGACACCTGGAAGGGCGCCGACACGATGCGCCCGGCCAGGGATGAGCCGTGGTTCGGCTATGGGGGCGCGTGGGGGGCGGCGAAGACGGCGCAGGGGCAGACCGGTCCCCTCGGGCCGTCGAAGTGGAAGCTCCCGGCGAGGATCGAGCCAACCGAGCTCGCCCCCGGGAAGTGCCACTAGCGAACCGCCCGACGCCGAGGCGAGCGTGCCCGGGATGCCGGGCGCACCTCGCCGGTTGCCCGGCGTGCGCGGACGAGCACCAGAGCCTGGGCGCGCTGCTGTGTCGCTGAGTCGAGCGCAACTTGTTACGCAGGTAACCCACGCGTGCTCCGCGCTGGCTCAGGCTCCAGGGTGTGAGCGGAGAGCAGCTGAGCGAAGGGCGGGCGGCGCGCGACGAGGCGGAGCGCGCGATGCGCCTGCTGCTTCGGGAGCACGAGCTTCCGGAGCCCGACGAGATCCTCGATCACGAGGACGGCGGCATCGTGTGCCTGTGGCACGGACCCAAGGTGGCGATCGTCGTGGACCTCGAGCCACGCGCCGCGTGACCGTCACCGGGCGGCGCTCTCAGCTCCTCTGCACTGGCGCGCGGAGTGTCGCGGCCTTACGATCGCGCGCATGGCTCGCTACGAAACGAAGATCAAAGACGGCGCTGCGCCCTTCCTAGAGCAGGGCGAGGAGGTTCTGGCAGCGGTAATGGCTCGCCCGAGAGGCTGGACTCAGGCCGGAGCTTCCGCCGGCGGCGGGTTCGTGGCCGGGATGGTCGGTGGCGCCATCGGGGGCAAGAAGCAGCAGAAGCAGGTCGAGGCGGCCGAGGACGCAGGCTTCGAGCTTGCGAGCCCGATGGCCCTCGCCGTCACCCAGCGGCGCCTTCTGTCGCTCAAGGTCGGCGCCTTGATCGGCATGGGCATGGGCGGCAAGGTCGAGGGGCTCGTGAGCGCCGCACCGCTGAGCGACGTCGACTCGATCGAGGTGAAGCGCCTGGCCGCGGGCAAGACGATCACCGTGACCGTCAGGGGAACGCCGTTCGTGCTCGAGGTCGGGGCTGGCGCGAACGCCAAGGGCGTGGCCGAGGCGTTCGCGAGCGCGAAGGCCGGGGCGCCTTCCTAGCGGCGGTTCATCCCAGGCGCCCCTAGGGGCAGAACTCGTCGTCGTCGTTGTCGTTGCGCTTCGGGTGCCCCTGCCCGACCCCCTGTCCGTTGTTCCCGTCCTCACACGCGGTGGAGTTGAACCCCTCCTGGAACGTGACCAGCGACGGCGGGGTCGGAATCGACTGCACGATCAACCCGGACGTCCCGCTGTCGCTGCGCGATCCGGTCGTTGCGTTGATCTGCGCGGTGTAGAGCACGTTCGGGTCGCTGATCGCGGCGACGACGTCGTTGGGCGGGGAGGAGCCGTCGGGGTCACAGCTGCCGAACACTGCAAGGGTCGGCGTGGCCGGAGCCGTGGGTGCGAGTTGCTTGGTACCCGTGACCGTCCCGGCGGGGAACTGGCTGCTGATGGTGAACGTGGCCTGGAACGCCGTGATCGGACCGACGCCGCGCGGGTCGATGCTGGTGTTGGTCTGCGGGCCGATCGTGAAGCTGCCGGACTCGACGAACGTGCCGGAGTAGGGCCCGAACGCAGACCCCTGCGTCGTGAAGCTGACCGTGGTCGAGCCGGTCTTGTTGCAGACGAAGTCGCCGAACGTCGTCTCCTGTCCCGGAATGCCGAGCGTCGACTCGAGCGACTCGCCGTCCAGGCTCACGGCCTGGGCGAAGCTCGCCGGCGCGAGGACGGCGAGTGACACGACCGTGAGCGCGAGAACCCGTAGTGCGAACCGTCCGGGTCGAAACATGAGCGAAGTCCCCCTAGTGCATGGATGCTCACCGCGTCTGTCCGCTCAGCGAGCCAGGAAAAGTTTGCGAAGTAGAACACATGTCGGGCGCGCGATGCGCTGCGGCTCAGAGAGCGGCCAGCACCTCGTCGGCGGCGCGCCTGCCCGAACGCACCGCTCCGTCCATGTAGCCGTTCCAGTAGGTGGACGTCTCGGTGCCGGCCCAGTGGATGCGATCGACGGGCTGTCTGAGCGCAGCGCCGAAGTCGATCAGCGTGCCCGGCCCCAGCACTGCGACCGGGCAGCCGCGGTTCCACACCTCGGTGGACCAGTTGAACTCCACGACCTCCCGCGGCGAGAGCGCCTGGTCGCCGAAGAAGTGCGCGAACTGGCGAAGCACCGCGTCGCGCCGGCTCGCCGCCGAACGTTGCTCCCACTCGCGCGCCTCGTGGCCGCCGATGAAGCCCATCATGATCCCGGGAGTGCCGGCCTCTGGCGAGACGTCGAAGGTCACCTTCACTGGCCCGTTCTCGCTCACCACCTGGCCGGTGAGCCCGCGGTCGCGCCAGAACGGCGTCGGGTAGACCGCCTCGAACTTCATGAGCGAGCCCTGCGGCATGCGCTGGGTGAGCTGATCGCGCAGCGGTGGAAGCGCGGGCTCGTAGAAGATGCGGCCCGCGAGCGTCGGCGGGATCGCCACGATCGCACGTCCGGCGTTCACCACCCCGGCGTCCGAGTAGACCGTGACCCCGGCGGAGCTCTGGACGATGCGCCTCACCGGTGCGTTCAGGACGATGCGGTTGCCGAGTTGCGCAGCCACTCGCTGCGGGATCAGGTGCGTACCGCCGGCGAAGCGACGCTCCTGCGCTCCGTCCTTGGTGTTGAAGTTGCGCTCGAACGT
>DASUQG010000239.1:0-3898 GCA_036280695.1 Thermoleophilaceae bacterium | reverse complement strand
CGCGCTCCCGGGTCGCTGATCGCCGGCATGCCGGCGTCGGTCACCAGGGCCACGCGCTCGCCCGCCTGAAGCCGCGGCAGCACCTGCGCGGTCCGCTGCGCCTCGTTGTGACCGTGGTAGCTCTGAAGCCGCGCCTCGATTCCGTGCCGCTCGAGCAGACGCCGCGTGTGCCTGGTGTCTTCACAGAGGACGAGGTCGGCCTCCCGGAGCTCGTGAAGGAGGCGCAGCGTGACGTCGTCGAGGTGCCCGATCGGCGTCGCGCAGACGGCCAGTGGCACTAATGCCCCGTCCAGGAATGCCGCCGAGTCTCTGGGTCGCGGGCACCAAGCCAGAGTTCGCACTCCAACGAGCCAAGGTCTGAAGACCTTGGTGAGGCGGAGGGTGGGCTCTGGTGCCGAGCGCACGCGCCGAAGGCGCCTGCGCGTGTGATCGCGGGCCAGAGGCCGGCATGTATTGCTGGGCGGGGCACTAGCCGCCGTCCAGCAGCTCGAAGCCGGCGAGCCCGGCGCCGACCATGCCCGCTTCGGGCCCGAGCTCGGCCCACTCGATGCGAACGAGGTCGCGAGCGGGGCGGAGCCCCTCCCGCGCAAGCGTCTCGCGCGCGGGCGTGAGTAACAGGTCCCGGGCCTCGGAGAACCCGCCGCCGAGCACGACGACCTCCGGATTGAAGATGTTGACGAGCGAGGCGATCCCCGCGCCCAGCCGCCGCCCAATCTCCGCCAGGTCCTCGGTCGCGCCCGCATCGCCCCCGCGAGCCGCCGCAACCAGGTCCCGCGCCGCCTTCCCGGCGCCGAGCCTCCGCTCGGCGGCCTCGTCGGCCGCCGGCCCCGCCGCCAGGGCTTCGAAGTGGCCGTGCCCCGTACAGCCGCCGCCGCAGGGGACTCCGCCGTAGTCGAGGACGATGTGGCCCAACTCCGCGCCGGCGCCCATCCAACCGCGGTACGGCCGGCCGTCCAGGATCAGCCCGCCGCCGATTCCGGTGCCGAGCGTCAAGAGGACCATGTGCGACGTGCCACGCCCGGCGCCGAGCCGCCACTCGGCAAGCGCCGCGGCGTTCCCGTCGTTGTCGAGCGCCACCGGGAGGCCGAAGCGTTCCGCCATCCGGTCACGGAAATCGAGATCCGTGAGCGGGATGTGCACCGAGGAGACCGCTCTCCCCGTCCGCTGGTCGATCGTGGACGGCAGTCCGAATCCGAGCGCGGCGACACTGTCGTCGAGCAGGCTCTCGACGGCCGCGTCGAGCGCCTTCAGCAGCTGCTCCTGCGACTCCGTGGGCGTCCGGTCCCCTACGCGCTTTGCCACGTGTCCCTCCCGGTCGATGAGACCGGCGAGGAACTTCGTGCCGCCGACGTCGACCCCGATGGCACGTTGGGCGCTCACGAGCGGCGGCTACGATACCCCGCCGGATGGCCCGGGCAGACAAGCCTTATCGCGTCTACAAAGGCGGCCGGGCCAAGGGCGGCGTTCCTACACTGACGCGGCGGCCACGCCAAGCGCCCGCGCGGCCCCAGAAGGACGGCCGTCCACCGGAGCGCTATCGCGGTCCGGGACCGGTTAAGCGGGAGCGGCGCTGGGGCCCGGGCCGGATCATCTTCATCACCGTCATCCTGCTGATCCTGCTCCTGATCGGCTGGACGGTCGCGGGCTATCTCTCCGTGCGCAGCGGCGTCAAGCAGGCGAACGAGCGCCTGTCGCCGGCCGCCAAGGGCCAGCTCGCTCCTCAGGACGGCCTGATGCTTTCGACCCCGAGCACGATCCTGGTGATCGGGAGCGACCATTCGACGCACCCGACACGCCGCGGCAACCGCCTCGCCGACACGCTGATGGTGATCCGCACCGACCCGGACCACCACACCATGTCCTACCTCTCGATCCCACGCGACCTCGAGGTGGACGTCCCGGGACACGGCCACGAGAAGATCAATTCCTCCCTGCCGCTGGGCGGCCCGTCCCTGACGATCCGGACCGTCCGCGAGGCGTTCGGCTTCGACATCAACCATGTGATCCTCCTTGACATGACCAACTTCAAGGACGTGATCGATGCCCTCGGCGGGATCGAGGTCGACGTCCGCAACCCGGCCGTGACGCACCACGAATGCCCGTACAAGAGCGCCGAGAAGTGCCGGCGCTGGGGCGGCTGGCGCTTCGGCCGGGGCCGGCAGCACATGGATGGCAAGCGCGCCCAGATCTACATGCGGATCCGCAACAACGAGCTGAACCCGGCCGAGGGCGACCTGAACCGCGTCGGTCGGCAGCAGCAGGTCGTCCAAGCGACGCTCGGGAAGATGGTCAGCGTCGGCACGTTCCTCCGCCTGCCCTTCAATGGCGACAAGCTGGTCAGCCCCCTGACGACCGACCTGTCGACGCCGCAGGTCTTCCAGCTCGGGTGGCTGCGGTTCCGTGCGTCGAAGGACCGCACGGTCTACTGCCGGCTCGGCGTCACCGGGGACGGAGATGACAACGCCGCCGTCCTGCTGATGTTCAGCGGCCGGTCGGCGATCCAGCCGCCGAGCCCGCTCTCGGGCGCGGGCTGCCTGAAGGGGACGCCACTCAGCTAGCGTCGCCGGCGGGGGCCTTCTTTTCCGGCTCCTTCTTCTTCTCGCCGCCCGAGTCCGTCTTCTCCGGCTTGTCGCCGTCTCGGGACGACTTGCGGCCGCGGCCGTAGTCGGTCGAGTAGAAGCCCGACCCCTTGAAGTGCACGGCGACCGGGTGCAGGACGCGCGTCAGCGGGCCCTCGCCGCACGCCGTGCAGACCTCGGGCGCGGACTCGGAGATGCCGTGGAAGGACTCGAAGATGTGCCCGTTCGGACACTTGTACTCGTAAATGGGCACTAGTGCCCCTTCCAGTAATGCCGCCGAGTCTCTGGGTCGCGAGCACCAAGCCAGAGTTCGCACTCCAACGAGCCAAGGCCTGGAGGCCTTGGTGAGGCGGAGGGTGGGCTCTGGCGCAGCGTGATCGCGGGCCAGAGGCCGGCATGTATTGCTGGAAGGGGCACTCAGCTCAGGATAGTTGCCGTTTCAGACGCGGCGGCGCTCGCGCTCCTCCAACGTCTCCTGGTAGCACGGAGCGCCTTCGAAGGCCGCGAGCCCGGCGGGCCGGCGTTGCCGCCGCCGGCGGCGGCGTGCGACGGAGAGCGCGGCCGAAGCGCCGACCAGCCCGCCAATGAGGAACGAGCGCAGCCTTCGCACCTGGGCTTCGCCGTCCATGGAAGCATTGAAGCATGGTGGTGTGCACGCTCGGCGACCTCCTTCTCGACGCGGTGGTAAAGCTCGCCAGGCCGCTCGCTGAGGGAGACGACACCCGCGCGGAGACACGCGTCGGCGGCGGCGGGCAGGCCGCGAACGTCGCCGCCTGGGCCGCCGCGCTCGGCGCCGAGGCGCGGTTCGTCGGCAAGCGCGGAGCGGATGCAGCCGGCGAGGTCGCGGAGGCAGACCTGCTCCGGCGCGCCGTCCTCGTCCTCGGGCCGCCCCCCACCGGCCGGAACGGCGTCGTCGTGTCGCTCGTCGAGCTCGACGGAAGCCGGACGATGATCTCCGACCGCGGGGTCGCGCCGGAGCTCGAGCCCGACGAGCTGAGCGAGGAGTGGTTCGACGGCGCGGACTGGTTGCACCTCTCCGGCTACTCGCTGATGCGCGAGCCGATCGGAAGCGCCGCCGAGCGTGCCGTCGAGCTGGCCCGCGGCGCCGGCGCCCGCATCAGCGCCGACCTCTCGTCCGTGAACGTGATTCGGGAGTTCGGCGCCCAGAAGCTCGCAGACCGGTTCGTCCGGATCCGCCCTGACGTCGTCTTCGGGAACGAGGCCGAGCACGCCGAGCTGGCGGTGCCAAGCGAGGTGCGCGTCGTCAAGCGCGGTCCGGCCGGTGCGACATTCGCCGATCGCGACCATGCGCCGGTCCC
>DASUQG010000238.1:0-3714 GCA_036280695.1 Thermoleophilaceae bacterium | reverse complement strand
GCCCACGGGCCTGGGGTTGTTGCTCTTGCACTGGAGGTTGCCGTCGACCCGGTTGCGACGCACCTCGAACCTGCCGTCGTTGCTGAACAGCTGGATGTCGCCGTTCACGATGTTGCGCAGGAGCCTGCCACCGCCGCCTTGCTTGAGCTGGATGCTGCCTCCAATCCGCGAACGAACGCGCTCGCCATCGGAACTGCGGGGCCGAACTACGACGCGCTCGTGGTTCTCCGCCTGGATGTTCCCGCCGACGCGGACGCCCCTGGCGACCAGCGTGGCATTTCGCTTCACCAGCACGTTGTCATCTACTCGTGTGCCGGTCAGGGTGCAGGTCTTGCCCGAGGGAACGATCACGTTCCCGTCGATCGACGCAGGACCGATCCCGCCCGAGCAACGGCGATCGTCGGCGTGGGCCGGAGCGACCGTGCAGAGCGCTGCTGTCATGGCGAGAGGCAGTGCGACGACGAGACGCTTCATCGTGACCTCCTGGACGAGAGGTCCCTCAGCGTCGCAGATATGGCGTCGTGCCGTAGGTGGGCGATCAGATCCGATCGAATATGCGCAACCCGCGTCTTCCGGTTGTGCCTAGACGCGCCCGACGCGCCCGCCCACGCGGCGATCTGACCGCGGGCGGAGTGCCTTCAGATCTGCTCCGCACATGGCGCACTCGTCCGCGCCGTCGGGGAGAGGCTCGTTGCACAACGGACAGCGTTCAGGCTCGTCTTCGGCCTTGGGCTTGCGCCGGAACAGTCCCACATCGCTCCTTTCGATCGGCTGCTCGCGGATCTTTCCGGCCAGCCCGGCGATGCTCCATGCATAAAAGGCCCCATTCGCGGCGCCGCAGGTCCGAGCGCCGGCGCAGCGCCTGTCCGATCAGCCCAAGTTCTTGGCCACCAGCGGCCCGACCAGCCTCCGGGTGGCCGCGCAACTCGTGCGGCTGTTCGACAGGTCCCGGGCTAGGAGCGCGAAGCTGGCGCGGATCTGCGCTGCCTCCGACCGATCAGGGCCTGGGTCCGGCTCGGCCGGCATCGTCAGAGCGGTATCGCGCAGCTCTGGAACTGCGCCCCAAAGCTCTTCGAGCGCCGCCTCGATGCACCCGAGCGAGGCCGCGAGCGCGGGGGCGGACCGCGACGCGCTCGCCACTGCCCGGAGACGCTGCGCGGCCTCGAGCAACGAGCACGCCTGGTCGTACAGCTCATTCGCCGGATCGCGAGCCTCGACGATCACCGGTGTCATACCGCGAGGCTGTCAGCGCGCCTCGTCCGCGCCAATGGGGTCGATTCAGCAGTCGACGCGTCGGAACACGTCTGAGCCGCCGAAGAATGCGTGGTAGTACCCACGCGCGCGACGGGTGTCCTGCGCGAAGCTAGGCGCATGGGGATCCCGCGCCCACGCGCTCACATGCGCCGAGCACGCCGTAGAGCCAGACGACGCCACGACGGCGCGCGGCGCCTCGGCGTCGCGGGTACGCTCGCCAGTGCTGAACCATTGACATCCACGCGATCCGCCGCACGACCGGGTGCTCTCGACGCCCGCGCGGCATCCGCGCCTGACGGCATCCGAACGGAACCGGCAGTCGGGACGCGCGGGCGGCCTGTCCCGCTGCTGTGGTTGGTTTTCGTGACCAACGCGCTCGTGCTCGCCGTAGCGCTCCTGCTGTTGGCGTTCACGCCGATCACCGTCCATGCACCAATCGAGACGGGCCAGTTCGCGCTGCTCTTCGCCGGCTTCGCCGTGCTGCTGCTTCTGAACGTCGTTCTGCTGCGACGGGTCCTCTCCCCGCTCATCAAGTTGACCGGCGCGATGTCGTCGGTTGACCCGGACCGGCCGGGGCGCCGGCTGTCCGGTCCCGAGCTGCGCACCGTGGAGGGCCAGGCCCTCGCACACGCCTTCAACGCCATGCTCGACAGGCTGGAGCACGCTCGGCACGAGGCCGCCCGCACTGCGCTTGCCGCCCAGGAGGCCGAGCGACTGCGAGTGGCACGCGAGCTGCACGACGAGATCGGGCAGACCCTCACGGCCGTGACGATCCAGGCCGAGCGCGCCGCGCAAGGGGACTCGGAGCTTGCGCAGGCGCTTCGCGCCGTCGCGGACGGCGTCCGGGAAAGCCTCGACGAGGTGCGGCGCATCGCCCGTGAGCTGCGTCCCGAGGCACTCGATGACCTGGGCCTCGTCAACGCGCTGATCGCGCTCTGCACACGGATCGGCGCACAGGGCGGCCCGCGCATCGAGCGGGACCTTCAGGCGAAGTTGCCGCAGCTGTCGCCGGACGTCGAGCTGGTGATCTACCGGGTCGCCCAGGAGAGCCTCACGAACGCGCTCCGCCATTCCGGGGCCCGCAACGCAAAGGTGTCGCTGACAGCAGACGCGGAGTTCGTGAGTCTCGCCGTCACGGACGACGGGAAGGGCCTGCCGACGCCGCTTCCTCCGGGTACCGCCGGCATGGCGGGCATGCGAGAGCGAGCCCTGCTCGTGGGTGGGATGCTTTCGGTGGCCTCGTCGCCTGAGGACGGGACCGAGGTGCGCCTGATGATCCCGATCGACAACGAGGACGTATGACCGTTCCGCTGAAGACGCGCATTCTCCTCGCCGACGACCACGAGGTGGTCCGCAACGGCCTGCGCATGGTCCTCGACTCGGCGCCCGACCTCGAGGTCGTCGCCGAGGCAGGCGACGGCGCGGAGGCCGTCGAGATCGCCATGTCAGAGGAGGTCCACCTGGCGGTGCTGGACGTGACGATGCCGCGTATGACCGGGCTGCAGGCCGCGCGGGAGATCACCCGCCGAAAGCCGGAGATGCGCGTGCTGATCCTGTCGATGCACGACAACGAGCAGTACTTCTTCGAGGCGCTGAAGGCCGGCGCGTCGGGCTACGTGCTCAAGAGCGTCGCGAACCGCGACCTGATCGAGGCGTGCCGGGCGACGATGCGCGGCGAGCCGTTCCTCTATCCGGCCGCGGTCAAGGCGCTGGTGCGCGACTACCTCGACCGTGCCAGCCGCGGCGAGGCCACACCCGAGGATCCGCTCAGCCCGCGCGAGCTCGAGGTCGTGAAGCTGATCGCGGAGGGGATGACGAGCGAGGAGATCGCCGGGCAGCTCTTCATCAGCAAGAAGACGGTCGATCGCCACCGGGCGAACGTGCTCGAGAAGCTCGGCATGCGCAACCGCGTCGAGCTGACCCGCTACGCCATCCGGCGCGGGCTTGTCGTGCCCTGAGCCGGCTCGCCGGGCCTCGGTGATGTCCCATCTGAGCCACGCGGGATGGAGACCTATACCCATACCCGGCGAGGGACCCGAGCCCGATGATTGAGACATGCTTCAACTCGCCATCCGCTGCCATCCGTGCGTGCCGGTCTCGGCCGACGAACTCGAGCCCTGGCTCGAGAAGCAGCTCGACGAACTGCGAGCGGATGCGCCACATGGCACGCTCCGCCTGTCGCGGGTGACGCAGGGCGCTCCGGACCTGGACCTCGAGATGGGCTGGCTGATTGAGCTGGACCTGCCGGAGGGTGAGCCGCTGCTCACAGGGCATCGGCTTGCCGACGCCCTCAGGGACATGCGCCTTCTCGGCCTCCAGCCGACGCTGCTGGCGCCGCAGGAAGCATGGACGAACGGGAGAGCGGCATGACGGCGGGCGCAGCCGCCATGCACAAGCCCGCCCAGGCGTCGGGCCGCGAGTCCCTGGACGCCGAGTCGGCTGCCTGGCTCCGCACGCTCG
>DASUQG010000237.1:0-5106 GCA_036280695.1 Thermoleophilaceae bacterium | reverse complement strand
CCGACGGACTCGCACAGCACGGTGAACTCGTCGCCGCCGAAGCGGGCAACGGTGTCCTCGGGCCTGATTGTGCGCTGGATGCGCCCTGCCACCTCGCGTAGGACCTCGTCGCCGGCGGCGTGGCCGACCGCCTGCAGCGCGAGCTGGCCGAACCGGTGCGTGCGGGCGGCGCCGAGCTGCGCCTGAGCGCGAGCATCGGGATCGCCATGGCCGAGCCCGGCGACGAGGTCCAGGCCTCGCGGCTCGTGGAGGACGCCGACGCCGCGATGTACCGGGCGAAGGAGCGCGGCGGTGCGCGCACCGAGTTGTTCGACATGGCGATGCGCGAGCGCGCGGTCGAGGAGCTCTCGATCGAGCAGGAGCTGCAGCAGGGACTCGGGCGCGGCGAGCTGCGGCTGTTCTACCAGCCCTTCGTGAACCTCGAGAGCGGCGAGATGGTGGGCGCCGAGGCGCTGATCCGCTGGCAGCATCCCGAGCGCGGGCTGCTCACTCCCGACAAGTTCCTGCCGGTGGCCGAGGAGAGCGGCCTGATCGTGCAGGTGGGCGCCTGGGCGGTCGGCGAGGCGTGCCGGCGGCTGCGCGACTGGGACCGCCGCAACGGCCACGGCTCGACGTTCAGCCTCGCCGTGAACCTGAGTGCACGCGAGCTGACCCACCCGGACGTGGTGCCGACCGTGCTGAACGCGGTGCGCCGCGCGGCGCTCGATCCACCCCGGCTCACGATCGAGGTGACCGAGAGCACGGCCATGGCTGACCGCGAGACCGGCTTCCGCGCCCTGCGCGAGCTAAGCGCGGCCGGTGTGCGGATCGCGATCGACGACTTCGGAACGGGCTACGCCTCGCTCGACCACCTGCGCGAGATGCCCGCGGACATCCTCAAGATCGACCGCTCCTTCGTGGCGGGCATGGCGGCCAACTCGCCGGACTCGGCTCTGGTGGCCGCCGCCATCGCCATGGGCCGCGCCCTCGACATGGAGGTCGTGGCCGAGGGCATCGAGACCTCGGAGCAGGTTGCCGACCTTCGCGAGCTCGGCTGCCCGCTGGGCCAGGGCTTCCTGTTCGCGCGCCCGCTGCCGCCGGAAGAGCTCGACGGGCTCCTCGGCGCCGACGTCCAGTTCTAGTTCACCATCGTCCCTATCATCCTGATGCCTCGGAGGGGTGCCGGAGCGGTTGAACGGGGCGGTCTCGAAAACCGTTGACGGCCGCAAGGTCGTCCGAGGGTTCGAATCCCTCCCCCTCCGCTCAAGAGCGCGGTGGCGCTAGCCGTGGGCGACGATGGCGGCGCCCATCAGCTCAGCGGCCGCTTCGTCGTCGAGGCCCTCGCGGCTGAGGCGACGCCAGGTCCAGAAGTCCACCGCCAGATGGGTCAGCGCGTTCAGCCGCTCCGCTCGGCGGCCGCGAACGGAGAAGCCGGCGGCGAGGCGGTCGGCGAGCTCGCCCGACATGCGATCGATGCCCTGCTCCATGAACCGGTTGAGCTCCGGCACGAAGGCGCGGTCGCTGAAGAGATTGCCGAACATGGGCTCGGTCTCGCGGTAGAAGCCGTACAGCCGGGTGAGCGCGACGCGGACGCGTTCGGCGGGGTCGTCCAGCGCGAAGACGCTGTCGAGGTCCGGCGGCGGGTGAAGCGTCGCGTGATGGGCGGAGCAGGCGGGGAGCAGCTCGCTCAGGTCGGCGAAGTGGTTGTAGACGGTCAGGCGCGTGACTCCCGCACGACGAGCGATCTCGGCAACGGTGGTGTGGGCCACGCCCTTCTCCTGGTGCAGCCCCGCGGCGGCCGCTGCGATCCGCTCGCGCGTCTCGCGCTGGCTCTCAGCGCGGGCCTTCAGCTCGTATTTCCGAGTTTGGGTTGACATGGTGTTTATCCATGTTACCGTACTCACAGATCAATGAACACCCTGTTCAACGAAAGGAATACGGCGATGCTGACGACCACCCCCTTCACCGACCTCTCAGCGCAGATGACCGGGCGCGTCGTGGCCCCGTCGGACCCCGGCTGGGACGCCACCCGGCAGGTCTTCAACCTGACGACGGACCTGCGGCCCGCCGCCATCGCGCTCCCGCGGGACGCGAGCGACGTGGTGGCGGCGGTCCGCTATGCCAGCGCCAACGACCTGCGCGTCGCGCCGCAGGCCACCGGCCACAACGCCACGCCGCTCGGGTCCGTCGAGGACACCCTGCTGGTGGACGTCCGCCAGCTCCAGGAGGTCTCGATCGACCCCGGCGCGCAGCGCGTGAGGGTCGGCGCGGGCGTGAAGTGGGAGAGGGTGGCTCCCCAGCTCTCCGACCTCGGGCTGGCCGCGCTCCACGGCTCCTCTCCAGACGTCGGCGTCGCCGGGTACTCGCTGGGCGGGGGCATGGGCTGGCTCGCCCGCAAGTACGGCCTCCAGGCGAACAGCGTCAGCGCGATCGAGCTCGTCACGGCGGACGGACGGCCGCGCCGCGTCGACGCGGAGCACGAGCCTGATCTCTTCTGGGCGCTCCGCGGCGGCAACGGGAACTTCGGGGTGGTCACCGCCATCGAGTTCGCCGTCTACCCCGTCGAGGAGCTCTACGCGGGCGTGATGTTCTTCCCGTTCGAGCGGTCGGGCGAGGTTCTGCACGCCTGGACCGAGCTCGTTCCCACGCTGCCTGACGAGATGATGACGTGGGCGTCGCTGCTGCAGTTCCCGGACGCGCCGTTCGTGCCCGAGCCGGTGCGCGGCGGCTCATTCGCCGTCGTCTACGGCGCCTTCCTCGGCGGCGAGCGCGAGGGCCGCGCCCTGCTGCGCCCCGTGCGGGATCTGGGCCCTGCCATGGACACGTTCGCGATGGCGCCCCCCGCGGTTCTCGGCGACATGGCGATGGACCCGCCCGACCCGCTCCCCTTCCTCAGCGCGACCGCGCTGCTGAACGACCTGCCGAGCGCCGGCGTCGACGATCTCGTGGCGGCGGCGGGCCCCGGGTCCGGATCGCCGCTCGCGCTGGTAGAGCTGCGCCTGATGGGCGGGGCCCTCGAGCGCCGCTCGCCGGGCGCCGGGGCGCGGGCGACCCTGCCGGGGAGGTTCAGCATGCTGGCGCTCGGCGTGCACGAGGACGACGCGTCGGCCGCGATGGCCCGGACGTACCTCGATTCCGTCGAGGATGCCCTGCTCCCCTACCGCAGCGGGTTCTACCCGAACTTCGTGGAGGCGCCTTCCGACGCGAGCGGGTTCTTCGACCCCGACACCTGGGGCCGCCTGCGCCTGGTGAAGGCGCTCTACGACCCGAGCGACCTGTTCAAGGGCAACCACCACATCCCGCCGGCGGAGTGAGCTGAGAGCCCGAGGTCCCTCCCTTCGCACATGGTGCGCCGCGGGTTATCTCCCAGATCGTGACCACACGACGATCGTGTTGAACGCCGCGAGGTCGCGTCGCAGCACCGGCCGGAAGCCACCGGCCCTCAGCGCCTCGCTCAACTGCGTGTCGTCCACCGGCGGGATGTAGGGCGCGAGCGTTGCCCCCGCGATCACGAAGCGTGCCCTCGCGAGGTCGCGCTCGGTCACGGTGCCGGGCATGGCCGGCGCGGAGATCTGCGCGGGCCCGACGTAGCGGAGGCCGTTGGGGTTGAGGAGGGCGTCGGCGCGCACCATCAGGGTGGGGCGGTCGCCGATCACGCGCAGGACGTCGCGGTTGAGCGCGTCGCTGTCGGGCAGCCCGCACGCCTCGCATACGAGGGCCGTGCGACCCTGCTCCCACGCGGGTATTCCGCGGTGCCAGAGCGGCTGGCCGGCTACCGAGGCATCGGGCACGATCCCGACAAGCGCGAGCGCCGGCACCACCACGATCGCCGCCGCGCCCGCTATCGCGACCCGTTGGAGCGCCGGGGCCAGGTGGCGAAGCACAGCCACGGCGGCGCACGCGGCCAGCACGACGAAGGGGAGCGCGAAGGCCGTTCCGGCGTTGCTGCTCGTGGCCAGGACGGTCATGCCGACGGCACACGACCCGAGCAGGCACGCGAGCAGCCGCCAGCCCTCGACCCTCCGCCAGACAACCCAGCCCGCGTACCCGAGCAGCAGCGCCAGCGGCACTGCGAGCAGCCACCCGCTCTCATCCGCCGTCCAGTCGAGGCGCTCGCGGGCGATCTCGAGCCGCGACGCCTCGTGGGTGAAGATGGTGTCGCCGTAGCCGGCCGACACGAGGTAGTCCCAGGCCGTCCCGCCGGACACCGCCCACCACGGTGCGGCCGCGACCGCGGCCACGAGCACGGCGAGCCCGGCGTTGGCCAGCCGCGCCCGGTCGAGGCCGAAGAGGACGTCCACCGCGATCGGCGCCGCCACCGCCAGCACGTATACGGGCGCCATCACCCGCGTGACCGCCAGCACGCCGAGCGCGAGACCCACGACGAGTGCCGGCCCTCGCCGCGCGAGGCGGTCGGAGCGCGCGTACGCCGCGAAGGCGAGCGCGGCGCAGGCCGCCGCGGCGAGGCCGAAGTGGTACATCGCGGCGTATCCGAGAACCGGCGCGAGCAGGCCGATGCCGCCTGCGCCGATCCACGCCGCGCGAGGCTCCACACCGAGGCTGCCGAGCAGGCTGCGCACGCTCGCCACCAGCACGAGCAGCGGGATGAGCTGGACCACCACCAGCCAGTGCGGCGACGATCCGACGGCCGCGAGCGGCAGCGCGAGCGTGGGCAGCGCCGGAGCGTTCGACCCGTTTGCGCGCCAGGCGTCGACCAGCTCGCCCGGATCCGGGAGCGCGTCGAAGTAGGCGCGCGTCTGCGCGGCGTAGAGGTAGTCGTCGACGTTGGAGAACCCCTCCTGCCAGCGCAGGATCACGACCGCAGCGAACACCGCGGCGACGCCCCCCAGGGTCGCGGCTCGCACCATGAGAGGATCCTAGGTAACGAGCTCATGCGCACGGACGCTCGAAGAGCAGCTGCGCTCGGAGGTGCGTGACGACCCCACGACGCGAACGGAGCTCGAGAAGGCCGATGTCGTCCTGCTAGGCATCGGCGGCGCTGATCTGAACGCGGGCGACGATGCCCTCGCGGCTGGATCCTGCCGCGCCGAGGCGTGCTACGCGCCGGTGCTGAGGTCCTTTGCCCGCAACTTCGACAGGACGGTCGCCGCCATCCGTGAGGTCCAA
>DASUQG010000236.1:0-19811 GCA_036280695.1 Thermoleophilaceae bacterium | reverse complement strand
CGCGATCGGGCTGTACGAGGGCCCGGTCCGCGCGCACAACCTGCTCTATGCCCTCGGCGGGGCGCTCGCGGTGCCGACCGTGCCCACCGCCTCGCGCTACGTGGCCACCGGCGACGAGCGCCGGCTGCGCGAGCTCGCGGTCCGCGGCAGTCGCTACACGCTCGCGCTGTTCGTGCCGCTCTCGGTGACGCTGATGACGCTCGCCGAGCCGATCCTCGAGGTCTGGCTGGGGCAGCGCTACTCGGGCGGCGCGACGGCGCTCACCATCCTCGTCGCCTACTGGCTCCTCTACGGGGCGCTCATCGTCACGCCCGGCTTCCTCGTCGGCGCCGGCAGAGCGCGTGAGGCCGCCCACATCATGGTGGTGCTCGCCGTGGCGAACCTGGTCCTCGCCCTCGTGCTCACCCCGGAGCTCGGCGTGGAGGGCCCGGCCGTGGCCACGACGGTCCCGTTCGTGGTCGCGTTCCCGGTGATGCTGCGGCTGGGGCTGCGCGCGTCGGGCACGGCTCTCGCCGAGCTGGCCCGCCGCGCCCTCGCGCCCGCCTACCTGCTCGGGGCGGCGCTGGCGCTCGCCCTGCTGGCCCTGCGCGCGGGCGTGGACCCGCGCACGCTGCCCGCGGTCGCCGCCGTGGCCATCGGCGGGGTGCTGGCGTACTGGGCGGCGTTCTACGCGCTGGTGCTCGACCCGGACGAGCGTGCGCTGGTGCGCGGCCTCGTTACCCGAGCGAGCTGAGGTCGAGCTCGCGGAGGAGCGGCGCGGAGCGATCGCGCTCCGAGACCGTGAGCTCGAGGTCCTCGGGCCAGGGGATCCCCACCTCGGGGTCGTCGAAGCGGAAGCCGCCCTCGCGCGCCGGGTCGTAGTACGCGCTGCAGCGGTACACCACGTCGGCCTCGTCGGAGAGGACGCAGAAGCCGTGAGCGAAGCCGTCCGGCAGGTACAGCTGCCTGTGCTCGCGGTCGTCCAGCTGGTGTGCGTCCCAGCGCCCGAAGCTCGGCGAGCCGGGGCGGATGTCCACGGCCACGTCGAGGATCGCTCCGCGCGCGCAGCGCACGAGCTTGGCCATTCCGGGCTGGAAGTGCATGCCGCGCAGCACGCCGTGGGCCGACCGCGACTGGTTGTCCTGCACGAACTCGTCCGTGATCCCGAGCTCGGCGAGCGTGGTCGCGCGATACGTCTCGAGGAAGAAGCCGCGAGCGTCGCCGTGGACCGCGGGCTCGATCAGCGTCAGTCCTTCGAGCCGTGTCTCGAGCTGCTGCACGCCGGGCAGGCTAGCCGAGCCGAGAGTCCGCGCGGTCGGCGATCAGGCGCGCAAGCGCGAACGACGCGGTGGCGGCGGGCGACGGCGCGTTGCGCACGTGCAGCGCGCGCTCGGTCTCCGAGATCACGAAGTCGTCCACCAGCCGGCCGTCGCGGCCGACCGCCTGTGCGCGGACGCCCGAGTACCAGGGGCTGAAGTCGCCGGGCTCGAGCTCGGGGACGTACTGCGCCGCCTCGCGCGCAAAGCGCTTCCGGCTGACCGCGCGAACCGCCTCGCGCGCGCCGGTGCGCCACCAGCGCCGCGCCATTCGCCACGTGCCCGGCCACCCAAGCGTTCGCCCGAGCCGCTCCGTGCCGAGCAGCGCGCTCGGCCCGAGGGAGACCTCGCCGCCGATGTGGCGGCTGAGGTGCACGCCCAGGAACGGCAGCGCCGGGTCGGGCACCGGGTAGATGAGCGAGCGCACGAGATGGCTGCGATCCGCCCGCAGCCTCAGGTACGCGCCGCGAAAGGGCACGATGCGCGGGTCGGGATCGGCGCCGGCGAGCACCGCCAGGCGGTCGGCGCCCGCACCCGCGCAGAACACGGCGAAGCGGGCGCGCGTCTCCCCACGCGCGTGCTCGAGCCGGACGCGGCCCGCCTGGGTTGCGAGGCCGGTCACGCCGCAGCCCGTAATTACTCGGTGGCCCTCTCGCGCCAGCTCGGCCGCCACCGCGCGGGCCACCTCGGCGAAGTCCACGACGCCGGTGGCCGGCGAGTGCAGTGCGCCGGCCCCGCGGCAGTGCGGCTCGACCTCCCGCAGCTCCGAGGCGTCGAGCCGCCGCAGCTCCGGCACCTGGTTCACCCGGCCGCGCCGCTCGAGCTCGTCGAGGCGGGCGAGCTCGCTCGCGTCTCGGGCCACGATCAGCTTTCCGGAGCGCCTGAACCGGACGCCGTTCTGCTCGCAGTAGGAGTACAGCTCGCGCGCGCCCTCCACGCAGAGCCGCGCCTTGAGCGATCCAGGCGCGTAGTAGATCCCCGCGTGGACGACGCCGCTGTTGCGGCCGGTCTGGTGCCCGGCCACCTGGGCATCGCGCTCCAGGACCACGGTCTGCAGGCCGGGGTGCCGGCGCGTCAGCTCGCGGGCCACGGTCAAGCCGAGGATGCCGGCGCCGATGACCGCCAGATCGCACTCTGCCGGAGGTTGGAGGTCGGCATGGACGATCATCCGGGGCGCCATGGAGCCTAACCGCCGCCTGTCGCTGCTGCGCCTGCTCGAGCGGGTGGGCGCCGTCCTGCGCCGCCTCGGCCTGGGCCGGCTGATCGACCGCGCCCGCGCACCCGCGCTGAGCGCCCTCGGCGAGTTCACGGAGCGAGTCGACGGAGTGGTCCTCAGCGGTGAGACCGCGGTGCACTCGCATTACGTGCGCGAGCTTCAGGAGCAGGACCGCGAGGGCGCGACCGCGCGGGCGTTCACCGATGCGGTTCGCGAGGGAGCCGTCGTGCTCGACATCGGAGCCCACCTCGGCTACTTCGCGGTGCTCGCCGCCAAGCGCGGCGCGACCGTGGTGGCATTCGAGCCGAACCCGCGCACCGTTCCCCACCTGCGCAGGAACCTGGAGCTCAACGGCGTGGCCGACCGCGTGCGGATCGTGCAGCGCGCGGTCGGTGCCGAGCCGGGGACGGCGACGTTCTTCCTGAGCCGCGCGGGCGACGAGTCGAGCCTGGCCGCACATTCCCCGGAGGACGAGCCGGTCACGGTCCAGGTCGTGCCGGTGGATGCCGAGACCGATGGCCTGCGCGTGGACGTGGTGAAGATGGACGTGGAGGGCGGCGAGGTGGAGGCCCTGCGGGGTATGCGGCGCACGCTCGAGGAGGCGTCAGCGGGCGTGGTCCTGTTCGTGGAGCGCAACAGGCACGCGCTCGAGCGCGCCGGGCACGCGCCTACGGACCTCGACGACGCGCTGCGCTCGCTCGGGCTGGAGCTCGAGGTGCTCGATCAGGACGACGAGTCGGGGTACGTGAACCTCCGCTGCCGCCGCGCGTAGCGCGGAAGCTCGAGCGCGAGGTGCCCCATGTACCCGGCGAAGATCCGCAGCCAGCGCACGGCGTCGGCGGGCGAGCGCACGTCGCGGCGCGCGATGTCGGTCCAGCCGACGGCCGCGTTCACGAACGGGAACAGGACCGCCGGGGCGCGCCGGATCCGCCCGTAGCGCGCGCGGTGGCGCTGGAACAGCACCATCTCGCTCGCCCCGAGGCGCCCGCGCCGCGCGAGCTCGGCCGCGCTCAGCTCGCGCGGATGGTGCAGCACTCGCATGCCCGGCGCGAAGCCGATCGGGCCGACGGCCTCGGCCCGGAAAGCGAGGTCGTAGTCCTCGCAGTGGGGGAACGGGAACTGCTCGTAGAAGCCGCCGAGGCGCTCGAGCACCCCGCGGCGAAAGCCTAGGTTCGCGGTGAGGAAGCCGCCCGGCGCGTGGCTCTCCACGCTCATCGCGCGCAGGCGGTCATACGGTGGGCTCTCGGTCGGGCCCTCCACACCCGCGGCGTCCGGATGCGCCTCGAGGTACGCGCACGCGCTATCGATCCATCCCGGGGCGGGCTCCACGTCGTCGTCCGTGAACAGCACGAGCTCGCCGAGCGCCTCGCGCCAGCCGCGGTTGCGTGCCCGCGCCGGCCCGTCGCCGTTTCCGCGCACGAGGCGCCAGCCCTCCGGCGCCTCCGCCAGGTCCTCCGCCACCGGCGGGCTGCTGCCGTCGTCGACCACGACCAGCTCCCACGCCCGATCGGTGCGCTGGGCGGCGAGCGCCAGCAGGGTCCGGCGTAACGACGCGACGCGGTCGCGCGTGGGCACTACCACGGTGGCGTCCACGGCGGCGACGATAGCCTGACGCCGTCGTGTCGAGCGCGCCCAGGGAAACCGCTGAGACGGCCGGCGACGCGGCCGACGTCCTCTCCGCCGACGACGTGAGCCAGCGCGTCGTGCGCGGCGGCGCCATCCGCTTCGTGGGGTTCGCGCTGGTGAACCTGCTCGGCGTCGTGAGCGCGCTGATCCTGCTCCGCCACCTCGGCGTCGTCGACTTCGGGCGCTACGGAACCGTGATGGCGCTGATCGCGATCGCCTCGGGGCTCGCGGACGCCGGGCTCACCGTCGTCGGCAGCCGCGAGCTGGCGCTCCGCCCTCAGGGCGAGGAGCGGCGGCGCCTCGTGGCGATGATGCTCGGCCTGCGCGTGCTGCTCACCACGGTGTTCGTGCTGGGCGCGCTCGTGATCGGACTGGCCGCGGGCTACGACGACACGATGCTTGCCGGCGTGGCGCTGGCGGGCCTGGGTGCGATCCTGCTCGCCGCTCAGGTCACGATCGCGTTGCCGCTGTCGGTCGAGCTCCGCAACGCGCGGCTCACCGTGAGCGAGCTGGTCAAGCAGGTGATCCTGGTGGCGGGCCTGGCGCTCTGCGCCGTGCTCGACGCCGATCTCGTCTGGTTCTTCGCGGTCCAGGTGGCGATCGGGCTCGGCAGCCTGGCGATACTGCCGCTGCTGGTGGGGCGGCGGGCGCTCGTGGCCCCGCGCTGGAACACGACCGAAGTGAAGGATTTCGCGCTCAAGGCGCTTCCGGTGGCGGGCGCGCTCGTGCTCACGGTCGCCTACGTCCGGCTCCTGGTCGTGCTCTGCTCGGTGCTGACGAACGAGTACGAAACCGGGCTGTTCGTGACCTCCGCTCGGATCGTCGAGATGCTCGGGGGCGTGGCGCTCTTGATCAGCGGCGTGGTGCTGCCGGTGGCGGCGGTGGCCGCTCGGGACGACCGCGGCCGGCTCGAGTACGTGCTCGCCCGCACGACGGAGGTCTCGCTCATGCTCGGCGCGCTGATCGCCATCGTGTTCGTCCTCGGCGCGGAGCCAGTGGTCACGCTGCTCGGCGGAAGCGAGTTCGAGGAGGCGGGCCCTGTCCTGCGGATCCAGGCGCCGGCGGTCGTCACGATCTTCCTGGTGCAGGCCTGGGCCGCCTTCCTGATCGCCGACGACCACCGCCGCGACCTCCTGCGCTGCGTCCTGCTCGGGCTGGTCGCTCTGGTCGTGGCCGGGCTCGTGCTGATCCCAGTCGCCGACGCGCGCGGTGCAGCCGTCGCGGCGGTCGTGGCCGACGTGGTCTACGCGAGCGCGGTGTTCGTCGCGATCCGCAGGCTCCCCGGGCAGCCCACGCCGCTGAACGGCCGCTTCCTGGCGCGGCTCGCGGTGGCGTTCGGCGTGGCGGCGCTCGCTGGCGTCGCGATACCGGCGAGCGACGCGGTTGCCGCGGTCGTCGCGGCGACCCTGTTCGCCGCCGCGTGCATTGCGCTGCGCATGGTGCCGGTCGACGTCTGGTCCGCGATCCCTCGCCCGGGCCGCGCATGAACGACGGCCTGCCTCGGGTCCTACTGGTGACCACCGACTCGTGCGACTACCTGTCGGACACGCTGGTCCACGGCCTGCGCCTGATCCTGGGCGACCGGCTCGTCGAGACGCCACGACGCGACTCGCTCTACAGCGACTTTCCGGAGGAGTGGCGCCAACGGCAGTACGGGCGCGGCTTCACCCTGTACTCGGGATCGCTCGACCCCATCCCGATCGATCGCTCGGGCACTCGTGAGCGGCTGGCGGCGGGCGAGTTCGACCTGCTCGTGATCGGTGACATCTGGCGGGCCTACGGAGTCTTCGTGGAGCTCCTGCCGCTCGCCGGGGACACGCCGATAGCCATCGTCGACGGAGTGGACTCCGAGGCGCCGGTGCCGTACGAGCCGACCTGGTGGCGGCGGCCGGGAAGCTGGTTTCTGCCGCGGCCCCATCGGCACGGCGCCTACTTCAAGCGCGAGCTGACCCCGCGCACCACCTGGTTTCGCTCCTACCTCGCGAACCCGGTGGCTCGGCGCGCGCCCCGCTCGATGCGGCCGATCTCGTTCGGCATACCTGAGCACCTTGTGCTCGCCGAGCTGCCGCCGAAGACCAAGGACTTCCCGGCGCACGTCGTGGACGCCGAGGTGGCGTCCCGGGTCGGGGCGGCAGCGTCGTACACGTTCGCCGATGAAGCGGCCTACTACTTCGATCTGCGCGCGTCCCGCTTCGGAATCACGACGAAACGCGGCGGCTGGGACTGCATGCGCCACTACGAGATTGCGGCGAGCGGATGCGTGGTCTGCTTCCGGAGCCTGCGGTCCAAGCCGAGCAACTGCGCGCCACACGGCCTCGATGACTCGAATGCGCTCACGTACGAGGATGCGGACGAGCTGATGGGGAAGCTCGAGCGCCTGACGCCGGCAGAGGAGCGTGAGCTTCAGGAAAACGCGCTTGCGTGGGCGCGCGACAACACGACGCGCGCGGTCGCGGGCAGGTTCCTGCGTGCGCTGGGCTACCGGGTGTGACGCACCAGGGCCTGATCCGCAAGCTCGGCCACGCCCGGAGGCGCGCGTTCGAGGCCTTCGGCTCCTACCGATACTCGCGTACCGGGGCGGAGGGGATCGACGAGAAGCTGCGCCGCCACCTGGACATCGACGGCGGCTTCTTCGTCGAGGCGGGCGCCAACGACGGCGTCAACTTCTCGAACACCTACTACCTGGAGCGGGCTCGCGGATGGACCGGCGTGCTCGTCGAGGGCGTCCCCGACCTCGCCCGGGCGTGCGTCCGCCACCGGCCGGCGTCCAGGGTGTTCAACTGCGCGCTCGTGGCGCCCGATGCCGAGGGCGAGCCGGTCAAGATGCACTACTCGAACCTCCAGTCGATCGTCGCGGGGGCGCTGCCGTACGAACACGTGCGGGCGGGCCTGGCGTCCCAGGGCGAGCGGACGTACGACGTGGAAGTGCCTGGAAGGACGCTCAGCTCGGTGCTGGACGAGGTCCAGCCCCAGCGCTTCGACCTCCTCGTCCTCGACGTCGAGGGCTACGAGCCGCAGGTGCTGCAGGGCCTCGACCTCGAGCGGCACCGTCCGAGCTTCGCGCTCGTCGAGGTCCTGGACGAGGCCGCGTACGCGGCCGTGGAGGGCGCCCTGGGCAGCCGCTACGAGGCGGTCGAGCGGCTTACGCCAACCGACGTGCTCTTCAGGCTTCGCGCGATATAGCGCCCGACGGCTTGCGGGGAGAGCCGCTCGTGCCACCACCGGAGTGAGTCCTCCTGGCGCCGTTGCAGCGCCCGCGGGTCCGCGAGCAGGCCATCGAGGACGTCCGGAAGCGTCCGCCAGCGCCTGACCACGACTGCTGGGGAGCCCTCGTAGAACGGGAACGGCGGTAGCGGCTCCGTGACGACGACACATCCCGCAAGCATTCCCTCGTAGAACCGAAAGGTCTCGACCGAGCCGCCGCGCGGCGCCAGCAGCACCCTGGTCCTGCCGAGCTCGTCGGCGTAGACGCCGGCGCCGGCCTCGAGCGACGCGCCGAAGCTGGAAGTGGTGCGGACGTGGGCGCCCTCCGGGAGCGCCGCGAGCATCGCTGCACGCGAGATCGACTTCGCGCTCCGAATGCGCCGGTGGTCCTCCTCGACGCTGCCCATGAAGGCCACGTCGATGTCCCGCTCGTCCATCGGCCGCACGTCGATGTCGAGCGGCCGCACGAGACCGAGCGGCAGCGGGTATGCGGGCGGCCCGGCGCGTGGGTCACGCAGGGCAGCTCCGCTGCGTCTCAGCTCCTGCAGGTGGATCGCGAGGCCGAGTTTGTCGAGCGACGGCCTGCTGAAGCGGGGACGGTCGCCGTAGCACTTGAAGAGCGCGCCGATGCGCGGGGCATAGGCGGGGCGCCTGGCGCCCTCGTCCGCGAGCACCACCGCCACGACGTCCGGCCCCTCCACCGGAAGCTCGGTGATCGACCACGTCAGAACAAGCGTCTGGCGCGCGTCCCGGGGCAGCTCGCGGAAGGCGTCGCTCCAGTACCGGGCGTCGTCGCGCAGGTCGGTGGGCGGGTTGTGCGGGTCCCACTCGACCGCATCCCCCCTCGGTGGGTCCAGCAGAAAGCGCATCGAGCGCGGACTGTACGCAAGTACCCTCCGCCCGATGAAGAGCTCGCCCGGCTACTACGCGAACGAGCGCCCCGACGTGATTACCCTGCTGCCGCGCCCGGTCGGCCGCGTACTCGACGTGGGCTGCGGGGCCGGGGGGCTCGGGCCGGGCCTACGCGCTGCCGGCGCTACCGAGATCGTGGGGATAGAGGTGGTGGAGCCCGCCGCAGAGCTCGCGCGCGAGGTCTTCGACCACGTGCACGTGGCGCCCGTCGAGGAGGCCCTCGACGACGTCGCGGGGCCGTTCGACACGGTGCTCTGCCTCGACGTGCTGGAGCATCTCGTGGACCCGGCCGACGTGCTCCGGCGCCTGCGCGGAATCGCTGCACCCGGGGCGACCCTCCAGGTGTCGGTCCCCAACGCTCGGCACCTCTCACTGGTCCGGGACCTGCTCTTTCGCGGGACCTTCGGGTACGCCGACTGGGGCCACCGTGACACGACGCACCTGCGCTGGTTCACCCGTCGCGATCTGATCGAGCTCGTCACGGATTGCGGCTGGGAGGTCACGCGGACGTCGGTTCCTCCTCTCCGGCGCTCCGCCTCGCTCCACCGCCTGACGCGCGGCCGCTCGTCGGAGTTCCTGGTCGGCCAGGTCTACCTGTCGGCCCGCGCAGACGGATGACGCCGAAGGTCGTGTTGCTGCGCGGCACAGCCGCGAACCAGTGGGAGCTGCGCCCGTGGGAGCGGCTCCACGCCGACGGCGGCGCGCTCGTCCGCGTCGTTGTGCCGCCCGACAACCTGTACGACACGTCCGCGCTCCGGCTTCCCAGGGTGGGCGTGAGGACGACGGGAGCGCTCGTGCCGCCCGGTCCTCCCGGTCGGCTGATGTTGAAGGCGGTTGGCCAGCGCCACCTCCGGCTGGCCGACGCCCTCGAGGGCGCCGACATCGTGCACGCCGCCGAGCTCGGGTACTGGTTCTCGCACCAGGCGGCGCGGCTGAAGCCCCGGCTCGGATTCCGCCTGGTCCTGACCGTCTGGGAGACGCTCCCCTTCGTGGACGCCTACCGAAATGTGCGCACGCGACGCTACCGGCGGGACGTGCTGGAGGCGACGGACCTGTTCCTCGCCTCGACCGAGCGGGCCGCCGAGGCCCTGCGGCTCGAGGGCGCGCCTAGCGAACGCGTGCAGGTGTGCTACCCCGGGATCGACGAGGAGCGCTTCGCCGAAAGCGCAGCGCCTGACGCGCCCGAGGACCCGCACCTGCTGCTCTCGATCGGGCGGCTGGTCTGGGAGAAGGGCCACCAGGACCTGCTGCGCGCACTGGCAGTTCTCCGCGAACGGGGGCATCCCGACGTCCGCGCCATGATCGTCGGAAGCGGGCAGGAGGAGCGGCGCCTGCGCGCGGTGGCGCGGGATCTCGGCGTCGAGGGCAGCGTCGAGTTCCTCGGCTTCGTACCTCACGACGAGGTGCCGTCCCTGCTGGCGCGGGCTTCCGCCCTCGTGCTGGCGAGCCTGCCGACGCGGTATTGGGAGGAGCAGTTCGGCATGGTGCTTGTCGAGGCGATGGCTGCTCGACTGCCGGTCGTGGCGGCGGCCAGCGGGGCGATCCCGGAGGTGCTCGGGGGATACGGCACGCAGTTCCCGCCGGGCGACTGGCTGGCGCTCGCCTCCGCGCTCGCCGATGGACCGCTCGCCGTGGCGCCCGGGACGCGCGCCACGCCGGACCCGGCTCTTCTCGAGCGCTATTCCTCCAGGGCTGCCGCCGAGCGCCTCAGAGGGGCTTACGGCCGGCTGCTCGCGCGATGACCGCCGATGTCGTCGTGGTCACGTGGCGCTCCGGTGAGCGGGTGCTGCGCTGTCTCGAGCGGCTGCGGGGCGAGGACGGGCCCCACACGCTGTGGGTCGTGGACAACGCCTCCGATGACGGCACCGTCGAGGGCATCGCGCAGCGCTTCCCCGATGTGCGGCTGGTGCGGCTGGATCGCAACGTCGGCTTCGGTGCCGCTGTCAACAGAGGCGCAGCGCTCGGGACGGCCGACGCGATCGTGCTTGTGAACGACGACGTGGAGCTCGAGCCGGGGTCTCTGACCGCACTGCTCGAGCCGCTCGCCGACCCGGCGGTCGGGATGGTGGCCGGCCTGACGACGATCCCGGGAACCGTCCTCGTGGACGGGTTCGGGATCGAGTTGGACGTGACGCTCGCCGCCTACAACCGGCTCCGGCGACTCGAGGAGAGTGCCGTTCCCGGGCTCCTGCTCGGGCCGAGCGGTGGCCTCGCCGCGTACCGCCGCGCTGCGTTCGAGCAGGCAGGCGGCTTTGACGAACGGCTCTTCGCCTACGGGGAGGACGTGGATCTCGCTCTGCGGCTCCGTGCCCTGGGGTGGACGGCGGCCGAGAGCCGCTGCGCTCGCGGCGTCCACGTCGGCGGGGCCTCGTGGGGTGTGGACAGCCCGCGCCAGCGCTGGCTTGCCGGGTTCGCGCGGGCGTTCCTGCTGCGCCGCTACGGGGTGCTTCGCACGCGCCATGCGCCGCGCGCCCTCGCGATCGAGGCTCTCGTCGTCGCGGCGGGCGTGCTGCGTGGCCGCACCCTCGTTCACGTGCGCGGACGCTTCGCCGGCTGGCGCGCCGCCGGCGGGCAGCGGCTGCCGCTCCCGCCGGGCGCGGTGGACACCCGCATCGGCGTGCGCGAGGCGCTGCGGCGGCTGCGCCATGCGCGCTGATCTCTACTTGCGCGCGAGGGTCCAGACGTTTCGGCGCACCACCGGCAGCCAGGCGAGCGCGACGAGCAGGCGTGGCCGCCGCTTGCGCTTCGTCCAGCCGGAGACGATCCCGCTGCCCGGCATGACGGACTCGTAGCCCAATCGCTCCACCAGCAGCCCCTGGTCCTCGAACAGCTTCCGGAAGCTCTTGCGCGTAAAGGGACGGCGGTGCGTGTAGTCGTCCCAGACCCAGCGCTGGGCGTCTGGCGAGGAGGCGAAGACCCTGCCGCCCGGCCGCAGAACCCGCCGGACCTCCCGCACGAGCGCCACGGGCTCCTTCACGTGCTCGAGCACGTCCTTGAGAACCACACCGTCGAAGCTCGCCTCCTCGAAGGGGAGCGGCTCGTCGCCGTTCACGAGCAGCGCCTGGTGGCCGTGGGAGCGGGCCGCCTCGACCGCCTCGGGGGAGACGTCGATGCCCGTGTAGTCGTTGAAGTGGTCGCCGAGCCACGCGCCGCCGCAGCCCACGTCCAGAAGCCGCGCGTTCGGCGGGAAGTGGCGCGTCACGTCGCGCCAGTACCCCGGTTGCTCGTGCCAGTCGAAATAGTTCACGAGGGCGGAAAGGCTACGGTCGCGCGGCGCGGAGCGCCCGCTCGTACGCCTCCATGGTGCCGCGCGCCGCCTCGGCCCACGAGAAGCCGGCCGCCCGCGCGATGCCGGCCTCGCCGCGCTCGGCGTCTCCGAGCGCGGCCGTCACCGCGGCCGCGGCCGCGCTCGCGTCGTTCGGGTCGAAGAGGTAAGGCACCTCGCCGCCCACCTCGCGCAGCACGGGGATGTCCGAGCATGCCACCGGCACGCCGCGCGCCATCGCCTCGAGGACGGGGAGGCCGAAGCCCTCGGCGCGGGTCGGGAACGCCGCGCACGAAGCCATCGACCAGAGCCGCTCGAGCTCCGCGTCCGACAGGTAGCCGCTGAGCCGCAGCCGGTCGTCGACGCCGAGCGCCGACGCAAGCCCGCGAAGCGTCTCGGCGTAGTCCTCCTGGCGCCCCGCGAGCACCACGGTCACATCGTCAGGGAGCTCGGGCAGGGCGCGGATCAGGAGCTCCTGGTTCTTATGCGGGCGAAGCGCGGCCACGCAGAGGACGAGGCGCCCGTCGCCGAGCCCGAGCTGCGCCCGCACCGCCGCCTCCGGAGCGGGCTCCGCGCGCGGAACCGGGCCCATGCCGTGCGGGACGACAGTGAAGGCCGCAGGGTCGAGGCCGAGCGTGGCGCAGATCTCGTCGCGGGCGGCCGCGGAGACGGCGATCAGCGCGTCGGCGTCGCGCGCGGCGCGGCTCACCACCTGGCTCATCCCCCAGGTGGTCACGCGCCCGAACGTGGGCATGCGCATGAAGGTCACGTCGTGGAGCGTGACCACCGAGGCAAGCCCCGGCGTGCGGATCGGGCCGGTGCTCGCGAGGCTGTGGAGCAGCTCGGCACCGGTCCGGCGCGCATGCACCTGCACGAGCAGCTGCTCCGCGAACTGGCGCCTGAGCCGGCTGTATTCCTCCGCCGGCAGCGCCCGCACGTGAGCAAGCTCGTGAAAGCCGTCCGCGTCGAGCGCTCGTGCGCCCGAGCCGGTCGTGAGCACCGTGATGCGGAGCTGCGGGTACTCGGTCGCCAGCGCACGCACGAGCTCGCGCAGGTAGGTCTCGGGCCCGCCCGAGTCGCCGGGCGCGAGGAACATCGCGTTCAGGGCCACGCTCTTGACCGGGGCGCTCACGCGGGCGAAGCCTAGGGAGGACTAGGCTGGCCGCCCGTGCACGTGGGGGTGAACCTGCTGTTCCTGGCGCCCGGCGAGATGGGCGGCCTCGAGGTCTATTCGCGCGAGCTCGTGCGGGCACTCGCGCAGCGCGACGACGTCCGCCTGACCCTGTTCGTGAACCGGCTTGCGGGGCCCGAGTGGGCGGAGCTCGCGCCGACCGCGTTTGCCGCCGTCGACCCTCGCCGGCGCGCCCAGTGGGTGGCGGGCGACCAGGTTCACGCGGGCCGGCTCGCTCGCCGCACCGGGGTCGAGCTGGTCCACAGCCTCGCCTCCACGGGCCCGGCGACGGGGGCCTTCGCGCGCGTGGTCACCGTTCACGACCTGCACTACCGGGTCCAGCCCGAGGCGCACTTCGGCCTTCGCGGACTGGGCATGCGGATGCTGGTTCCGCTGGCCGTCCGTCGGGCTCAGCGCGTGATCGTGCCGAGCGCCGCCACGCGCGACGACGTGCTGCGCTTCGCAGGCGGCCGCGACGAGCGCGTCGACGTGGTGCCCGAGGGGATCGGCCAAGCGCCGGGCGAGGGCGGCGACGCGCACGCGGCCAGGGAGCGCCTCGGAGCGGGGGAGCGGCCGCTCGTGCTGAGCGTCTCGGCCAAGCGCCCGCACAAGAACCTGGCCCGGCTGATCCGCGCGCTCGCGCTGATTCCGGCGGAGCGGCGTCCGCTGCTCGCCCTGCCGGGCTATCCCACGCCGCACGAGGCGGAGCTGAAGGAGCTCGCGCAGTCGCTCGGGGTGGCGGGCGACGTCCGCTTCGCCGGCTGGCTGCCGCGGGCGGAGCTCGACGACCTCTACGCGGCCGCCACCTGCTTCGTGTTCCCGTCGCTGTACGAGGGCTTCGGGCTTCCGGTCCTCGAGGCGATGGCGCGCGGCGTGCCGGTGGCCACGTCGGGACGCGCGAGCCTCGCGGAGGTCGCGGGCGACGCCGCGCTCACGTTCGACCCCGAGGACGAGCGGGCCATCGCCGCGGCCATCGAGGAGATGCTGGCCGACGCCGCGCTGCGCGAGCGCCTGCGTGCGGCAGGACAAGAGCGCGCGGCCGGCTTCAACTGGGAGCGCGCCGCCGAGCTGACGGTGGCGAGCTACCGCCGCGCGCTGGCCGCCCGGTAGCTGTCGAGCACCTTCTCGAGCGAGGAGGACAGCGACAGGCGCTCCGCATTCGCGCGAAACCACGCCGCGGTCCGCTCGCGCAGCGCATGGCCCTCCGCGTGCACGCGCTCGATCGCGGCGGCGAGGTCCTCGGGGCTGGCGGACGCCGCCACATATCCGTTCTCGCCCTCGCTCACCAGGTCGGTGGCCGCATTGTCCTCACCCGCCACCACCACGCTCGGCGTGCCGAGCGCCGCGGCCTCCACCACGACCATCCCGTAGCCCTCTCGCCTCGACGGCAGCAGCATGCAGAGCGCGTGGGCGAGCGCCTGCTCGACCCGCTCGGCCGCCACGAAGCCGGGCACGTCGAGCTCGCCGTCGAGGCCGTGCTCGGCGCGCAGACGCAGCACCTCCTCCCGCTGGGGGCCGTCTCCGTAGACCTCGCCGCGCAGGCCCGGGATCCGCTCGCGCGCAAGGGCGAGCGCCGGCACCACCGCCGGCACCCGCTTCTCCGGGATGTGGCGGCCGGCGAAGACCACCACGGGCTGAGCCGCCTCCGGCTCCCGTGCCTCGAGCGACCCCGCGTACTCACCCTCGAGCACGGTCAGCTCGCCGTTCACCGGCGCCTCCCGCAGGCGGCGCGCGTGCAGCTGCGAGAAGCAGAACGCTCGCTGTGGGATCCGCAGGCAGAGCTTCTGCACCGCCGCGCCGATGCGCCCGCCGACAGGCCCCAGGTACTCGCGCCAGTAGCCGCTGCTCCACAGCTCGTGCCAGTCCACGACCAGCCGAAAGCGGCGCAGCGGCCGCGCGAGCGCCGCCGCCAGGAGCGAGAAGTACGGGAACGAGGCCGCGTGGACGACGTCGTAGCGCGCGCCGTGGCGAAGCAGGTGCCAGAGCACCCCGGCGCCGAACACGAGCGGCGGCAGGATGCGGCGCCGCCCGCCCTCCGCGTACAGCCGCATGCGCGGCCCGGCCGCGACCACCCGCACGCCCGGCACCTCGCCGCGCTGTCCGCGGTCCCACTGCCGCAGGGTCAGGTACGTGACCTCGTGGCCGTCAGCCGCGAGCCGCTCGCCGAGGTTGCGGTACCAGCGTTCGGCGCCGCCGACGGTGTAGGGAAACAGGCAGTCGTAGACGAGACAAACACGCATTGAAGCGGCAGAGGGTCGCAGACCTTCCGCTAGCATCGCCCGCCAACGCGCGACTTCACGCCGCTTCGCGCGTTTCTACGTACTGGAAGCAGCCTCCGAAGGCTCGTTCCCCTGAGCACAGTCGAGCAGACAACCCGTCCACCGGCAGCCAACGGCGATGCTGCGAGGCCGATCAAGGTCTCGGTCGTGATTCCCTGCCTGAACGAGGCCCCGTCGATCCAGCGCTGCGTGACCGAGGCGCTGGGCGCCCTCGCGGCCGAGGCTCTCGACGGCGAGGTCGTGGTGGCCGACAACGGCTCGGACGACCGCAGTGCCGAGCTCGCCCGCGAGGCCGGCGCCCGGGTGATCCACGAGCCACGCCGCGGTTACGGCAGCGCCTACCGCGCCGGCTTCGCCGCCGCCGAGGGCGAGTACATCGTGATGGCGGACGCCGACCTGACGTACGACTTCGCGGACATCCCGCGCTTCGTCTCGAAGCTCGACGAGGGCGCCGACCTCGTGATGGGCGATCGCATGGGCGGCATCCAGCCGGGCGCCATGCCCTGGCTGCACCGCTACATCGGCAACCCGGTGCTCACCGGCATCCTCAACCTGTTCTTTCGCACGGGCGTGCGCGACGCGCACTGCGGGATGCGCGCGGTGCGCCGCGAGGCGCTGCCGCGGCTCGACCTGCGCACGACCGGGATGGAGTTCGCCTCGGAGATGGTCATACGCGCCGGCAAGGAGCGGCTCGCGATCGAGGAGATCCCGATCCACTACCACCCGCGCGAGGGCGAGTCGAAGCTCTCGAGCTTCCGCGACGGCTGGCGGCATCTGCGCTTCCTGCTCGTGCACAGCCCCACGTGGCTGTTCATCGTGCCCGGCGCCGTGATGGCGGTGCTGGGAACGCTCGTGGCCCTCACCGTGCTGCTCGAGCTCAACATCTTCGGCCGCGAGTGGGACCTGCACTCGATGGTGGCCGGCGCGCTGCTGATGGTGGTCGGAGTGCAGGTGCTCGGCCTCGGACTCTGCGCCCATGCGTACGGCACCTACTTCATGGGCGAGAAGGACCCCTGGTTCGACCGCATGCGCGCGCGCTTCCGCCTCGAGCACGGCCTGCTGCTCGGGGGAGCGATCGCGTTGGCCGGGATCGCGATCGCGGCGGTGATCGCCGCGCGCTGGATCGAGCGCGGCTTCGGCGAGATCTCCGAGGAGCGCCTCGCCGTGCTCGGCGCCTCGCTGATCATCGTGGGGATTCAGATCTTCTTCTCGTCGTTCCTCATTTCCATCCTGGGGCTGCGGCGGCGGCGCTAGCCCCATTCGCGCGGCGCCCGGTCGTGTGACGGAGCACCGATGACGTTCGTGATCGCCACCATCCTGTTCCCGGCGCTGCTGGTCGCGCTCTCTCTCGGCACCGGCCTGCTCGTGGACCGTGCGAGCGGGGGGATCCTGCCCGGGGTGCTCCTGGTGCCGGTGGGACTCGGCGGCCTCGTCGCGGTGGCCGAGCTGTTCGCGTGGAAGTCGGCCACCGGCTCGCTCACGCCCTTCGCGCTCCTGATCTGCGGCGTGGCGGGCTACGCGCTCGGCTTCACCCGGCTCCGGGGAGCGCGGCCGGACTGGTGGCTCGTGGCCGCGGCGCTCGGCGCGTACGTGGCGCTCTGCGCGCCGGTGCTGCTCTCGGGGCACGTGACGATGGCCGGCTACCTGCTCGACACCACGGTCGGGTTCCACCTGCTCGGCTCGGACTACCTGCTCGAGCACGGCCGCGCGTTCGACCAGCTGCCGGTGTCGACCTTCCGCACGACGCTCGAGGCGTACTTCGGCACGCAGTACCCGAGCGGCGGGCACACCCTGCTGGGCGGCGCCGGAAGGCTCGTGGGCGTGGACCGCATCTGGCTCTACCAGCCCTTCCTCTCGCTGCTGCTCGCCTCCTGTGTGCCGACCCTCTACTACCTCGCGCGGGAGGCCTCGCTGTCGCGCTTCCTCGCAGCGGCCGGGGCCCTGCTCGCCACGATCCCCGCCCTGGTCTACGCCTACGCGCAGATGGGCGCCATCAAGGAGATCACGGCGATGCCGTTCGTGCTGCTGCTCGGACCCATGATCGTGCTGCTGCCGAGACTGCTCGCGCTCGGACCGCGCGGCGCGCTCGTCCCGGCCGTGGTGGCGGCGGCCGGAATCGGGGCCATCGGGCTCGCATTCGTCCCCTGGCTCGGCGCGGCCGGCCTTGCCGCACTCGTGCTGCTGTTCCTCGAATCTCGCGACCGGCGTGCGCTGTGGAGGCCGCTGCTCGGCTGGACGGCTGTGCTGGCGGTGGCGATCGTGGTGCTCGCGCTGCCGACCTTCGGCCCGCTCTCGGACTCGCTGCGACTCACGGAGAGCTTCTCGACCTCGAACGTCAACGCGGTGAACGATCCGGGCAACCTGCTGCGCCCGCTGAAGAAGGAGCAGATGCTCGGCGTCTGGCTCACGGGCGGCCACCGCGGCGACCCGGTCACCTGGTTCCAGGAGACCTACGTGCTGATCGGCGTCGGCCTGATCGCCGCGCTGCTCGGCCTCCTGTTCCTGGTGCGCACCCGCCGCTGGAGGCTGGTGGCGTGGGTGGCGGTGATGGCCGTCGTCTGGGCGCTGCTCACCAGGCGCGGGGTCACCTGGACCGACGCGAAGCTGCTCGTGATCACCTCGCCGGTTGTGGTGCTGCTCGCCGTGTTCGGCGTGCAGAGCCTCTGGCGGGCCGGGCGCCGCATCGAGGCGGGGGTGGTCGGCGTGGCGCTCGCCGTGGGCATCCTGGCCTCGAACGCGTTCACCTACCACGACACGAACCTGCTTCCGAACCAGCGCTACGAGGAGCTGATGACGATCGACGAGCGCTTCAGCTCGGACGAGGCGGCGCTCCTGCCCGAGTTCGACGAGCTCGCGCTCTACGCGCTCCAGGACCTGCCGCCCGACGGGCCCGGCTTCTCGTACAAGAACCCGCAGCTCGGGCTGCTGGTGGACGGCACGCCGGCCGGCTACGGGTTGAGCTACGACCTCGACCAGATCCCGCCCCAGGCGGTGGAGAGCTACGAGACGATCGTGGCCCGCCGGCGGCCGAACGCGAGCCGCCCGCCCTCGTCCTTCGAGCGCGTCTTCAGCGGCCGCTTCTACGACGTCTGGCGCAACCGCCGCGACCGCGAGATCCTCGCGCACGTGCCCGCCGGGAGCGGTCTGCAGGCGGCCGGGCGCGTGAACTGCGCGGATGTTCGGCGCGCGGCGTCCGAGGCCGGCCCGGGCAGCACGCTGTCCTACGTCACGCGACCGCGGCTTCCCGTGGTGAACCCGGTCAAGGCGAAGCGCACCGCGGGCTGGACGGAGACCACCGGCGGGATTGGCCTCTACACGCCGGGAGAGCTGTCGGCGAACGTGAAGGTGAACACGGGGGGCCGCTACCGGATCTGGCTCAAGGGCGAGTTCGGGCGCCAGCTGCGCGTGTACGTGAACGGGCAGCTCGTGGGCCAGGTCTCCTACGAGACCGGCAACGACGGCAACTACGGCACGCCGATGGACGCCACGCTCGAGCCGGGACGGAACCGCGTGCGGATCGTGCGCGGCGGCGGCAGCCTCCGCCCGGGCGACAACATGCCGGGCGCGCTGCGCGCCATCGGGTTCGAGCCGCTCGCGAGCCGGCCCGAGATGAGAAGCGCCGACCTGCGGGACTGGCGCGACGCCTGCCGCTCCACGGTCGACTGGGTGGAGACCGTCAAGCCGAGCTAGCGCTGTCCGGCGGCCGCGAGCTCCTGCTCGCGCAGCGCCTCGCGCATCCCGTGCTCCACCTGCCTCGCCGCCACGTCCCACGAGGCGCTGTCCGCCATCGTGAGCCCGGCCTCGGAGCGCCGCTCCCAGCGCTCCGTGTCGGTGATCAGCGCCTCCATCGCGTCGGCGAGCGCGACCGGGTCGGCCTCGGCGTACTCCACGCCCGCGTCGCGTCCCAGCTCCGCCTCCGTGCTCCCTCCGGCCAGGTCCACGCACGGCAGCCCGCACGCCATCATCTCCTGCGGGAGCAGCGAGTAGTTGGTGAGCGACAGGCAGAGCCCCACGGTGGCCTCCGAGTACGTCCACGCCAGGCGCTCGGGGGGCACGACCCCGAGTTGCTCGGAGGGGAAGGGCAGGTCCAGCGGATCGTCGGCCTCGTGGCCGAAGGCCACCACGCGCAGCTCGGGCCGGCGGCGGAGCAGCTCCTCGAGGGCCAGCGCCCCCAGCGGCACGGCTCGGCGGTCCGTGTAGACCCGGCCGTAGAAGGCGATCGTGTCGCGCCTGCGCTCGACCGGCCGCGGGTGGTAGATGCCGTGGTCCACGCCGAGCCGGAACCAGCCGCCGCGCTGGCCGTAGCGCCGTGCGAGCAGGTCGCGCAGCCAGCGGCTCGCCGAGATCCCGTACATGCCGAGCTCGTACGTCCGCGCCGCCCAGAGCGATTCGGCCGACGTGGAGAAGAACTCCGGCTCGTGGTCGTTGATCAGATAGGCGCGCGCCCGGCAGCCCGGCAGCAGCATCACCTGGTAGGCCGTGTCCCACCCGGTCGCGACCGCCACGTCCGCCCCGTGCCACGCGTCGAAGCCCTTGAACGCCGGAGCGCGCAGCGGGCGGAACTCCTCGACGATCCGCCTGCGCAGCACGGACGCCTCCTCGTGGTGGCGCCCGCCGGGGTCGTACATCCAGATCGTGCAGGTGTGGCCCATCTCCTCGAGCGCCGCGATCAGCGTGAAGATCGTGTTGTGGCCGCCGCTGCCGCGCTGGAACGGCGGTATCAGCACCGCCACGTGGAGCATGTCCTTGGTGGCCATGCCTGCGACCGGCGCCTCCAGCGGGGCCGGTCCCTCGCGGCTCAGCCGCAGGATCTCCTGGTACCGGCCCAGTCCGGGCGCGGCCG
>DASUQG010000235.1:0-3199 GCA_036280695.1 Thermoleophilaceae bacterium | reverse complement strand
GGGAATTGGCGCATCCCTTCTTGCGTCCCGGGTGCGCCTGCCCGGACTGCTCCTCTTCCTCGCGGTCGGGATGGCGATCGGCTCCGACGGGCTCGGCTGGATCGACTTCAACAACTACGAGCTGGCGCGCACGATCGGGGTGGTCGCGCTCGCCCTGATCCTGTTCGAGGGCGGGCTCACCGCGGGCTTCGACGAGATCCGGCCCGTCCTGCGCCCCTCGCTGTTGCTGGCGATCGTGGGCACGGTCGGCACCGCGGTCCTCTGCGGTTTCGCGGCGGCGTGGCTGTTCGACCTCACGACGCTTCAGGGCCTGCTGATCGGCGCGATCATCTCCTCGACGGACGGGGCGGCGATCTTCGCCCTGCTGCGCGAGTCGACCCTGCGGCGAAAGCTCGCGCGCACGCTCGAGGGCGAGGCCGGCTTCAACGACCCGGTCGCGGTCCTGCTCGTGGTGGGCTTCATCGAGTGGATCCAGCAGCCGGACTACGGGCTGCCCGACATGATCGGGCTGTTCGTCACGGAGATGGGGATCGGAGCCGTGGTCGGAGTGGGGGTCGGATGGCTCGCCGTGCGGGGGCTGCGCAACGCGACGCTCGCGAGCCCGGGGCTCTACCCGGTCGCCACGCTCGCCACGGCTGGACTCGCGTTCGGCGGCGCGTCGGTGCTTCACGGCTCCGGCTTCCTCGCCGCGTACCTGGCCGGGCTCGTGCTCGGCTCCGAGCGCATCCCGGCCAAGCAGACGGTCACCGTCTTCCACCAGGGCCTCGCTTGGGTCGCGCAGATCACGATGTTCCTCGCGCTCGGTCTGCTCGTGTTCCCGAGCGAGCTCGGCGAGGTGTGGCTGAAGGGGACCGCGCTCGCGCTGCTGCTCGTGTTCATCGCGCGGCCGCTGTCCGCGGCGCTTGCCACGGCGTTCGACCGCTTTACGGCCGGGGAGCGCGTCGTGCTGGGCTGGGCGGGCCTGCGGGGGGCGGTGCCCGTGGTGCTCGCCACCTTCCCGGTGATCGAGAACATCGACCACAGCCGCGAGTTCTTCAACATCGTCTTCTTCGCGGTCGTGATCTCGACGCTGCTCCAGGGCACCACGGTGGAGTGGCTCGCGCGCAGGCTGGGCGTGACGACGAGCGAGCCTGCGCTGCCGCGGCCGCTCGTCGAGACGGGAACGGTGCGCCGCCTTGGGGCGGAGATCGTGGAGTACCCGGTCGGGCCGGACGACGCCATCGTCGGACAGCTCGTGCGCGAGCTGGGGCTGCCTCGTGACGCGCTCCTGAGCGTGATCGTGCGCGGCGAGGAGGCGCTGCTTCCGCGCGGCTCGACGCGCATCGAGGCGGCCGACCGGCTGCACGTGATGGTGCGCGAGGAGGTGGCGGAGGACATGGACGATCTGCTCGAGCGCTGGCGCTCCGGCCCGGTCGGGCTCCCACCGCGCCGTGACAAGCTTCTGCGCTCCGGATCCGCGGTGTTCACCACGCGGCCGTGGACCGACGACGACGGCGACGCGGGCTTCCCAAAGGACGTGCAGGGCGTGCCGGTCGCGGAGCAGATCCGCACCCGCCGCGATACCCGCGGCGCCCTGGTGCAGCTCGTGGACGGCCGTTTCGCCGTCACGGGTCCTCGGCTTGCGATCGGCGGCCCGCTCCAGCTCCAGCGCTACGCCCGTCGCCGTTTGGCCAGCGAGGAGGACGCGGCCGCACGGGCGTGGTGGCAGGAGGTGATCGGCGCCCTCGCGCGCTGAAACAAGCCGCAAAGGTTGCAATCCATCTGAAGCGTCGCTTACAGTCGCGACGTCCGGACCCGTTCCGGGCTCGCGTCGACGAGAAGGAGATACGCCCGTGGCTGACGACGCTCTGAGGCGGGACGAAGAGAAGCTTGCCGAGCTCGGCTACAAGCAGGAGTTGGAGCGAGCTTGGAGTTCGTTCTCGAACTTCGCCATTTCGTTCACGATCATCTCCGTCCTGGCGGGGTGCTTCACGACCTACGGCCAGGCGTGGAACAACGGCGGACCGGTCGCCATCTCGTGGGGCTGGCCGATCATCTGCGCGCTGATTCTGACGGTCGCTTTCTCGATGTCGGAGCTGGCGTCGGCGTATCCAACGGCCGGCGGGCCGTACTGGTGGGCGGCCAAGCTGGGCGGGCCCCAGTGGTCGTGGTTCACGGGGTGGTTCAACGTAATCGGTCTGCTCGCCGTGGTCGCCTCGGTCGACTACGCCGCGGCCACGTTCGGATCCACCCTCTTCAACCTATGGGGTCTCGACCTCGGGGTGATCAACTTCGCGGACGACGTGCAGCTCGACGAGGTCTTCGCCGTCTTCGTCCTGATCCTTGTGATTCACGCGGCGATCAACATCTACTCGTCGCACCTCGTCGCGCTGTTCAACAACATCTCGGTGTTCTGGCACGTGGTCGGTGTCGCCGTGATCATCGCGATTCTCGTGTTCGTGCCGGATCGGCACCAGAACGCGGACTTCGTCTTCACAGAGACCTTCAACAACTCAGGGTTCTCGGACGGGTCGACGACGAACGGGTTCTTCTGGTTCTACGTGCTGCCACTCGGCTTCCTGCTCACGATGTACACCGTCACCGGCTACGACGCGTCGGCGCACGTGGCCGAGGAGACGCGCGAGGCCGAGCTGTCCGCGGCCAAGGGGATCTGGCAGTCGGTGTTCTTCTCCGCAGTGATCGGCTGGTTCGTGCTCCTGGCGATCACGTTCGCCGCGACCGACATCGACGCGATCAACGAGGCGGGCGGCTACTCGCCGGCGATCTTCACCAGCGCGATGAGCGAGGGCTGGGCCGAGACGGTGATCCTGATCTCCTTCATCGGCCAGATCTTCTGCGGCATGGCCTGCGTCACGAGCTGCTCGCGCACGTTCTTCGCGTTCTCGCGCGACCGGGCCGTGCCCGGCTGGCGGTTCTGGAGCAGCGTCAACGCCAAGCGCGTGCCGGTGGCGGCGGTGCTGGGCGTCTGCGTGCTGTCGCTGATCATCACGATCCCGGCCCTCTGGGGAACCGAGGCCGGTATCCCGGTCGCGTTCTTCGCGGTCGTTTCGATCGCGGTCATCGGCCTCTACATCGCCTACGTGACTCCGGTGTACCTGCGCCTGCGCGCGGGCGCGTCGTTCACGCCGGGAGCCTGGACCCTCGGTGGTCGCTACAGGGTGATCAACACCATCGCGGTCATCTGGGTGGCAATCTGCGT
>DASUQG010000234.1:0-20436 GCA_036280695.1 Thermoleophilaceae bacterium | reverse complement strand
CTCGGCCTCGCGCCACCAGCCTGGCGGCAGCGCCTGGATACCCACGGCCGCCACCACAAGCAGGACCAGCGGGAGCGTCACGAGCGGCGAGGGCCCCGACAGTCCCAGCCCGCCGAGCACGTCGAACGCGGTGCCGAGGTCCGGCGCGCGGAAGAAGACCCATGCGATGCAGACCACGTGGAAGGTCACGAGCCAGGCGACCCACGCCGGCAGGTGAAAGCCGCCGAAGCGCTCGCGCGCCCAGCGCTCGGCCGAGAGGCCCGCGCCGTGCAGCCCGCCCCAGAGCACGAACGTCCACGACGCCCCGTGCCAGAGCCCGCCGAGCAGCATCGTGAGCATCAGGTTGCGGTACGTCTTCAGCCGGCCCTTGCGGTTGCCCCCGAGGGGGATGTAGAGGTAGTCGCGCAGCCAGCGCGACAGCGTCATGTGCCAGCGCCGCCAGAAGTCCCGGAGCGAGAGCGCGAGGTAGGGCCGGTTGAAGTTCTGCGGGAGCTGGTAGCCGAGCAGCAGGGCGAGGCCGATCGCCATGTCGGTGTAGCCCGAGAAGTCACAGTAGATCTGCCCGGCGAAGGCGTAGAAGGCAAGAGTGAGCTCGGCGCCCGAGTGCGCGGACGGATCGTTGTAGACCGGGTCCACCACCCGCCGGGCGAGCTCGTCCGCGATCACGGTCTTCTTGAGGACGCCCCCGACGATCATGAAGATCGCCGGCCCGGCCAGCACGGCGCGCGGGTCGCGCGGGGTGCGCAGCTGCGGCAGCAGCTCGTTCGCGCGCACGATCGGCCCCGCGACGAGGTGGGGGAAGAAGGCCTGGAGGATCGCCACGTCGACGAGCGAGGTGGCGGGGGTCACGCCGCGGTAGACGTCGACCACGTACGAGATCGCCTGGAAGGTGAAGAAGGAGATTCCGATCGGGAGCACGATCTGCACGAGCGGCAGCGGCGAGCCGAGCCCGATCGAGTCGAGCGCGCTGTCCATCTCCGAGACGAAGAAGCCGAGGTACTTGAAGACCGCGAGCAGGCCGAGGTCGAACACCACCGCGGCGATCAGCGCTCGCTTGCGGGTGGCCTGCGAGGGGCTGCGCGCGATCACCTGCGCCGCCACGGTGTTCACGACGCTGGATCCGATCAGCAGGAGCACCCAGCGCCAGTCGACCCAGCCGTAGAAGAAATACGAGGCCGCGAGGATGAACGGCCGCCAGGCGCTCGGGTGCGGCATCAGCGCCCACGACAGAACGAAGACGACGAGGAAGAACGCCGCGAACTCGATCGTCGGGAAGCTCACCGCGCGAGATTCTGGCTACTGGGCGGGCTGGATCCGGCCGGGCGGCCCCCGGTTCAGACCGTCACGTCGGGATGGCGCGTGCGCAGATGCTCGCCGAGCGTCTCGCGCACCCAGCGCCGCTCGTCGGCGCTCGCCATGCGGTAGCGGCCGAGCAACTCCTTTTGGCTCTCAAGCGGCAGCCCGGCGATCTCCCAGCGCACCGCGAGCCGCTCGAACAGCAGCTCGGCACGGCGCTGCCAACGGTCCTCGGCCGAGCTCGCGGGCCTGGCGTCGAGCTGCTCGAGCTGGCGCAGCGTGCCGGCGCTCAGCTCGTCACGGAGCGTGAGCAGGTTGCCCTCGGCGTCGTGGTAGTCCGTGCTGCTCGCGGGTGCGCGATCGGACGCGCCGCCCTGCGCGCGCCTGCGCGAACGCCTCCCCATCGCCCGGGAGCCCTGCTCAGCCCAGCAGGGCCGCGCAACGCTCCTCGACCGCCGCCTCGATGCGCTCGGCGACGGGGGGATTGAGGGCGCGCATCGAGCGGAACGCCTGCTCGGACGTGACGATCGCGCGCGCCGGTGACGTCGTCACGACGGTCGCATTGCGCACGACCTTGCCGACGATGCCCATCTCGCCCAGGAAATCTCCCGGCCCGAGCTCCGCCACCCGCTCGCCGTCGCGGACCACGTCGGCCGTGCCCTCCTCGAGCACGAAGAACTCGTACGCGAACTCCCCCTGGCGAACCAGCTCCGTGCCCTCCGGGACCTCGATCTCGTCGGCGTGTTGGGCGATGCTGCGGCGCTCGTCCCTCGACAGCGACTCAAACAGCGGCACCGACCTCAGGCGGTTCTCGTCCATGCCAGGATTCTCACGCTTTCGCGGCCTCCAAGGCAAGCAGCCGTCGTTTGCGCTCCAGCCCGCCGCCGTAGCCGGTGAGCGCTCCACTCGCTCCGATCACCCGGTGGCACGGAACGATCACGGCGAGTGGGTTACGCCCGTTGGCCGCACCGACCGCGCGGCACGCGCTGGGCCGGCCGAGCGCCGCGGCCAGCTCGGAGTAGGCCGTGGTGCTGCCGTAGGGGATCTCCAGCAGGGCCTGCCACACGCTCAGCTGGAAGGCCGTGCCCCTCGGGGCGAGCGGCAGCTCGAAGCGCTCGAGCTCGCCGCCGAAGTACGCGTTCAGCTGGGCCTCCGCCTCGAGGAGCAGCGGTTCGGTGCTGCGCTCCTCGGACGAGGCTGCGAACGCCACGCCGGTCAGGCGGCCATCCTCGGCGCTCAGCAGGAGCGGGCCGATCGGGGTCTCGACGCTGTGCATGCATCCCACGCTACTCGCGCCGCGCCCACCCTCCACCGGCATGTCCGAAAACCGCCAACCAACCCTGCGACGATTGCCGTGTGATCGAGGACTTCGAGCGCTGCTACCGCTTCATGCAGAGCCGCGATCCGCGCTACGACGGCTTCTTCGTCGTGGCCGTGACGTCCACCGGTGTCTACTGCCGTCCGAGCTGCCCCGCCCGGCTGCCGAGTCGGCGCAACGTGCGCCTGCTCCCGAGCGCCGCCGCCGCGCAGGAGGAGGGCTTTCGCGCCTGCAAGCGCTGCGACCCCGACGCCGCCCCCGGCTCCCCCGCGTGGAACCGGCGCGCCGACGTGGCCGGCCGCGCCGTGAGGCTGATCGCTGACGGGGCCGTGGACCGCGAGGGCGTGGGCGGCCTTGCCGCCCGCCTGCACTTCAGCGAGCGCCAGCTGAACCGCATCCTGGTGTCCGAGCTCGGGGCGGGGCCCGTGGCGCTCGCCCGCGCGCAGCGCGCGCAGACGGCGCGCACGCTGATCCAGTCCACCGACCTGCCGTTCGGGCAGGTGGCGACCGGCGCGGGGTTCCGCAGCGTGCGCCAGTTCAACGACACCGTCCGCGCCGTCTACGCTCGCACCCCGACCGAGCTGCGCCGGCGCGGTGGCTCGCGCCGCCCAGCCTCGGGGGCCATCCAGCTCCGGCTGCCGTTCCGCGAGCCCTTCGACGGCGACTCCCTGATCGCGTTCCTCGCGGAGCGGGCCGTGCCGGGCGTCGAGGAGGTGGACGGCTCGACCTACCGCCGCTCTCTCTCGCTCGAGCACGGAGCCGGGATCGTGTCGCTCACGCCAGCCGGGCGCTTCGTCCGCTGCGAGCTTCGCCTTGAGGATCTTCGCGACCTCACCGCCGCCGTCGCGCGCTCGCGCCGGCTGCTCGACCTCGACGCCGACCCCGTGTCGATCTCCTCTCAGCTCGGGCAGGATGGGCCGATCGCTCCGCTCGTGCGCGAGCGCCCGGGCCTGCGCGTGCCCGGCTGCGTGGACGGTTTCGAGCTCGCCGTTCGTGCGATCGTCGGCCAGCAGGTGTCGGTGCCGGCGGCGCGCACGGTGCTCGGCCGCCTCGCCGCGGCCTACGGCGAGCCGTTGCCCGAGCCGGATGGCGCGCTCACACATCGCTTTCCGAGCGCCGCCGTGCTCGCGGAGGCCGATCCCGGCGGGTTTCCTTTCCCGCGCACTCGCGCGAGCGCCCTGCGGTCGCTGGCCCGGCTGAGCGCGGAGGGTGAGCTGAGCCTCGACGCGGGCAGCGACAGCGCCGAGGCGCTCGGCGTGCTGAGCGGGATCCGGGGCGTGGGACCGTGGACGGCGTCCTACGTGGCAATGCGCGCGCTCGGCGATCCGGACGTGTTCCTGCCGGGCGACGTGGGCATCCGGCACGCACTCGCCCGGCTCGGTGCCGACGTGTCGGACGAGCGCTGGCGGCCCTGGCGCTCGTACGCCGTGATGCACCTCTGGCGCAGTTTGGCGGCCTGAGGGTGCGCACCCTCGCCGCCTGACGCGCCGCGCCTCAGCGCCTGAGGTACGTTCTCCGCACGCGACGAGAGGGAAATCCGCCCGGACGGTTTCTCACGCTCGTGGTCGCGAGCGTTGCGTCCGTCGTCGCGGCTGTGCTCACCCGCGAGGTGTTCGATGCAGGCGTCGTGGCGTCGGCGGCCATCACGCCCGTGGCGGTGGCGCTGGTGAGCGACAGCCTCTACTTAGCGGCTCGTGGCCGCGCGAAGCCGGCGGAGCCCGCGCCCGACGGCGCGAGCACAACCGGCTCCCAACCAGCACCGGCGCCCAGGCGCCGCCTGCCGATCGTCGGCGCGATTCTCATCGGCCTGCTCGCCTTCCTCATCGCCGTGCTCGTGCTCACCATCCCCGAGGCGGTGAGCGGCAAGTCGGTGACCGGCGGCGACGACCAGACCACGTTCTTCGGCTCCAACCAGGACATGCCGTGGAACACGGGCGACGAGTTCCGGAGCTGCTTCGACAGCCTCGACGCGCTCGGGGACTGCGTGGACGAGATCCTCCAGTAAGACTGCACGCATGCGAGCCGTCCAGATCGTGGACCTGACCGGGCCGGAGTCGGCGCTGGCGCAGGTCGACCTGCCGGAGCCCGAGCCATCGCACATGCTGACCCCCGGAAGCGGCGTGGTGATCGACGTGCACGCCGCGGGGGTCTCCTTCCCCGAGGTGCTCCAGACGCGCGGCGAGTACCAGTTCAAGCCGCCGCTGCCATTCGTGCCCGGCAGCGAGGTGGCCGGCGTGGTGCGGAGCGCGCCCGATGGCTCGGGGCTCAGCGAGGGCGACCGTGTGGCGGCCGGCTGTCTGCTGGGCGCGTTCGCCGAGGTGGCCGTGGCGCCGGACTTCCTCACCTTCCCGCTCTCGGACAAGCTTGACTTCGCGCAGGGCTCGGGGCTCGTGCTCAACTACCACACGGCCTACTTCTCGCTGAAGCAGCGCGGTCGCCTGCGGGAGGGCGAGACGGTGCTGGTGCACGGCGCCGCGGGCGGCGTCGGCACGGCGACCATCCAGGTGGCGAAGGGCCTCGGCGCTCGAACGATTGCGGTGGTGTCCAACGACGAGAAGGAGCAGGTGGCGCGCGCCGCCGGAGCGGACGAGGTGGTGCGCTCCGACGGTCCCTGGAAGGACGAGGCGAAGGAGCTGTCGGGCGGGGGAGTGGATGTGGTGATCGATCCCGTCGGCGGCGACCGCTTCACGGACAGCCTGCGCTCCCTCGGCGAGGGGGGCCGCGTGGTGGTCGTGGGCTTCACGGGCGGCTCGATCCCCGAGGTGCGCGTGAACCGGCTGCTCTTGAACAACACCGAGGTGATCGGCGCCGGCTGGGGCGCCTACGTGATGAGCAAGCCGGACGTGAACCGCGAGATCGGCGCCGAGGTGAACCGCCTGGTCGACGCGGGCTTTGTGCGGCCGATCGTCGGCGCCCGTTTCCCGCTCGAGCGGGCGAGCGAGGCCCTCGAGCTGATCGATGGGCGCGGCGCCACCGGCAAGGTGGTGCTCGACATCCGCTGACGGTTGTCCCGTTTCAGCGGGCGTGGGGCCGGGAACGGGAGCCAACCATGAGGCGGGGACTGCTCGTGTTGCTGCTGTTTGCTGGCCTGACGCTTCCGGCCGGCTCCGCCCTCGCCGCGAAGCTGCCGCCGTCCTTCGCAGAGTCATGCCCGACCGAGAGCGCGGGCGGGTCCTACGGTGGCGTGCGCATCTGCTCGGGCAGCGTGCCGAGCTTCGACGGCGCCAAGATGGACGTGGACCTCACCCAGCCCACGAGCGGCACCGGCCGGCGCCATCCGCTGGTCATCATGCTCCACGGCTTCGGGAACGACAAGCACGAGTGGGAGTCCACGACCGACGAGGGCGACGGCGCGGACACGTATCGCTGGAACAACCACTGGTTCGCGACGCACGGCTATTACGTGCTGAGCTACACGGCACGCGGCTTCTCCGACGACGGACCCAGCGAGGACCACGAGCCGCCGACGCCCGGCGACCGGGACGGCTCGATCAGCCTTCCGCGCGGCACCCTCCACCTGAAGAGCCGCGACTACGAGATCCGCGACACCCAGTGGCTTGCGGCGCTGGTGGCGGCCACCTACCGGGACGTCGACCCGAACCGCGTGGCCGTGACCGGCGGCTCGTACGGCGGCATCGAGAGCTGGCTGCAGGCCAGCCAGGCCACGTGGACTTTCCCGCACTCGCTCGACCGGTCGCTACCGGTCCTGAACCTCCAGGTCGCCGTCCCCAAGTACCCGTCCACGGACCTGGCGTACGCGCTCGGCCCCAACGGACATGGTGGCGGCCCCGGGCTCGACGACCTGTACGAGTCCTCACAGGGCCGCCCGACCGACGACCAGGGCGACGGCAATCCCATCGGTGTGCCCAAGGAGAGCTACGTGTCCGGCCTGTTCGCGCTCGGCGAGACCAAGGGCGTGTTCGAGAAGGGCACCTCCACCGACGCGCCGTTCCCGTGCACCTACGGCGACTGCGAGGGCACGATCAACCTCGAGTCGTGGAAGGCGCGCACGGATGCGGGCGACCCGACCTCGCCGGAGGATCCGATCATCCGCCAGATCCGGCGCGGGCTCACCGAGTTCCGCGGCGCCTACTACCAGGACGAGGGCTGGAGGAGGCAGCTCGAGGACCGCAAGGTGGCCGTGTTCTCCATCCAGGGCTGGACCGACGACCTGTTCCCCGCGGTCGAGTCGTTCCGCATCTTCAAGTACCTGAAGCGGCTGGACCCGAGGTGGCCGGTCGAGGTCGCGCTCGCCGACGTCGGGCACTCCCGCGCCCAGAACAAGCCCGAGACCTGGAGGCCGCTGAACGCGCGGGCATTCCAGTGGCTCCAGTCGAACATCGGCGGCAGCCGGGACCTGCGCACGACGGTGTCGAGCGAGGCGACCGTGTGCGGCGACGGAGGCGCTCCTGCGCAGGCCGTGGCCACGACGCCGGAGGGGCTCGCGAACGGCACGCTCTCGATCGACTACCCGGGAGGGGAGACCGTCTCGCCGCTCGGCGTGGTGGACCCGAACGGCGCGGCCACCGACGCCATCGCCGGACCCCTCGTGGAGCCCGGCGAGGAGTGCCGTCGGTCGGACGGGCCGGTGCCTCCGGGCGCGGGGTACACCGCCTACTCGCAGCCGCTCGAAAGCACGCGGACGTACGTGGGCATCGGACGGGTGCGCGTGCCCTACGTCTGGGCGGGCGCGGCGAGCGGCCAGCTGGACGCCCGCCTCTTCGACGTGGCACCGGACGGCACGGAGCTGCTCATGACGCGCGGTACCTACCGGCTCGAGAACGACCCGCCCGCGGGCGTCATTACGCTGCCGTTCTACGGCAACCACTGGCGCGTCGAAGCGGGGCACAGGATCCGGCTCGACCTCACCCAGGTCGACAACCCCACGTATCGGGCGAGCAACCTCCCGAGCTCGATCCAGTTCGAGCAGGGTGTGACGCTCGTACTGCCCACGAGCGAGTCCGGCGCCGCGACGCTCGGCGCCGGATAGCGGCCGAAACCGCCGTTCCGCCAGACTTCCGCGAATGGACCAGGAGGTGCTGCGGCGCCGGCGCGAGGAGGCGCGGCGCCGTGTCTACCGGCGGAGGCGTCTCGTAGCTGCCGGTGTGGCGGGGCTCGTGGCGGTGTTCGTGATCGCCGTCGGCGTGCTGGTGGGGGCCGGAGGAGGCGACGACGAGCCGGAGGCGAACCCGGAGCCGCGGCCTGCGGAGCTGCCGCGCGGCGGGCGCACGATCCTGCCCGACAAGCGCGTGGTCGCCTTCTACGGGGCCCCGCAGGACCCGCAGCTCGGAGTGCTGGGGATCGGCCCGCCACGTCGGGCCGCGCGCACGCTCGAGCGCCAGGCACGTCCATACGCGCGCCGCGGCCGCCCGGTGCTGCCGGCCTTCGAGCTGATCGCCGCCATCGTCACGAGCGAGGCGGGCGACGGCGCCGACCACTCGATGCGGCAGGAGCCGGCGACGATCAGACGCTACCTGCGTGCGGCACGTGCACACGACATGCTGCTGCTGCTCGACATACAGCCCGGTTACGCGCCGTTCCTCCAGGAGGCGCAGGCGCTCGAGCAGTTCCTGCGGGAACCGGACGTCTCGCTCGCGCTCGACCCCGAGTGGAGCATGGAGCCGCCGCAGCTCCCCGGGCAGGAGATCGGCTCGACCGACGCGGCGACGATCAACGAGGTGTCGCGCTACCTGTCCGGCATCGTGCGCAGGTACGACCTGCCCCAGAAGCTGCTCGTGGTGCACCGCTTCACGGGCGACATGATCGAGGCCGAGCACGACCTGGAGCGCCACCCGGGAGTCGCGCTGGTGGTGAACGTGGACGGCTTCGGGGACCAGCCGAACAAGATCTCGAAGTACAACGAGTTCACGGAAGACCTGCGGCGGCGCTTCAACGGCTTCAAGCTCTTCTTCCACGAGGACGTGAACCTGATGAAGCCGAAGCAGGTTCTCCGCCTGCGCCCCCAGCCGGATCTGATCGTGTACGAGTAGTACCGCAAAGTGGGCGTACCGGCGAAGTCGGGCTACCCTGACCCGATGCGTCGATCCCTTCTGTTCTCCGCACTGCTCGTTCTGGCCGCCTGCTTCCCGTCCGCCGCGAGCGCGGCACCGGAGCGCTACATCGTCGTTCTGAAGGACGGCGTATCCGACTCCGCCAAGGTTGCGCGCGAGCAGAGCCGCCAGCACGGTGCCAGCGTCGGCTTCGTGTACGGGCACGCGCTGAAGGGCTACTCCGCCACGATCCCGAGCGAGCGCGTGGCCGCCCTGAGGGCGGACAGCCGCGTGGCGTACGTGGTGCCAGACGGCGTCGCGAGCGCCGTTGCGCAAACGCTCCCATGGGGAATCAACAAGGTCGATGCCGACGCCAGCTCCACGCTCGCCGGCAACGGCTTCGGCGCCGTCACGAACGTGAACGCCTACGTGATCGACTCTGGAATCGCTGTGCATCCCGACCTCAACCTCGTCGGGCATGTGAACTTCGCGAACGGCAAGAACACGGACTGCAACGGGCACGGCACCCATGTGGCGGGGACGATCGCCGCCCGCGACAACGCGAGCGACGTGGTGGGCGTGGCCCCGGGGGCGCCCTTGACCGGAGTGAAGGTGCTCGGCTGCAACGGCAGCGGGACCTGGTCGGGCGTGATCAAGGGCATCGACTGGGTCACAGCCAACGCGCGGAAGCCCGCGGTCGCGAACATGAGCCTCGGCGGCGGGGCCAACCAGGCGGTCGACGACGCGGTCCGCAGGTCGGCGGCGAGCGGCGTGCTCTATGCACTCGCGGCCGGCAACGAGGGGGCCAACGCCTGTAACTCCTCACCGGCCCGCGCCGGCACCACGGCCGGCGTCGTGACTACCGCGGCGACGGACTCGCTGGACCGCGAGGCCTCGTGGAGCAACTTCGGCGCGTGCGTCGACATCTGGTCGCCGGGCGTGAGCATCCTGTCGACGCGGCGCGGCGGAGGTACGACGACCATGTCGGGCACCTCGATGGCTTCCCCGCACAGCGCGGGCGGCGGGGCCCTCTACCTGTCCGGCCACACCGCCGCGACGCCGACGGCCGTGGAGGGCGCGCTGAAGTCGTCGGGCACGCTCACCGGTACGACGAGCAAGAACGGCGGCGCGATCCGGCGGCTGTACGTGGGCGGCTTCTAGACGCTCTCTCGCTAGACCGGCACCGGGGTCGGGGCGGGGGCTCGCGGCGTCGCCGCTCACGCTGACCGTGGTGCCGTCGACAGCCCCAATCGTCGTCGGGATGATGTCGTCCCGGATCTGGTCGGGGGCCTTCGCTGAGGCTGCATCCGTGCCGTTCCCGCGAGTGGAACCTCGATCTTCGCGACGGTTCCGTCCTCGCTGTACTCGACCGCGGTGCCCTAGATACGCCGGTCCAGGCTGCGAAAACGCTCAGAGCCAGAGCCAGAGCCGGGAGCCAGAAGGCGTGCGCCTAGCCGGCCGAGCCGGGGGGCTCGGCGCGGACGGCCGGCAACAAGGCCTGCCGCCGCGCCGAGGAGCCCGGCGACCGCGAAGCAGGCCGCGGGGCCGGCCGGATCGCGGTCGATGCGGGGCCAGGACGCGCCCAGCCCCCACGCCACGTGCAGCCCTCCGATCGCAAGGAGGCCTGTCGAGGCGGCGCGGTTCGCAAGTAAGACGTTCAATTCTCGGCTCCTGGAACGGGTAAGTCGACCGTTGGGCCAACTGTCGCCGACCGAGTGCTGGAGCCGGAGGGTGCTCCGCCGGGCTGCTTGGGGCGGAGCGAGGTGTCACCATACCACTGTCCGCGAACTCATTTGAGGAGGCCATCGAGGAGATGGGCTCTCGCGACACCCAACACCTGCGTGTTCTGATTGCGAACGAGCGGCGCGACCGGCTCGCCCTCGTCGCGCCCATCGTGGCCTCACTCGGCCACGAGGTGATTGCGCGCGAGATCGAGGTGAACGACGTAGGCCCCGTCACTGCCAGGGAGCGCCCCGACGTGGCCCTCGTGGGGCTCGGCGAGAGCTCAGAGCACGCGCTGAGGCTGATCGAGAAGATCGTCCATGAGGCCGCGTGCCCGGTGATCGTCCTGCTCCATGCGGCAGACCCGGGCTTCGTCACCGAGGCGTCGAAGCGCGGGATCTTCGCCTACATCACTGACGGCGATGCGGTCGACTGGCAGAGCTCCATCGACATCGTGCTGCGCCGCTTCGCGGAGTACCACGACCTCGAGGGAGCGTTCGGCCGCCGAGCCACGATCGAGCGCGCCAAGGGCATTCTCATGGAGCGGCATTCAGTCGACGAGACGGGCGCGTTCGACATGCTGAGAGACCGCTCTCGGCAGGGGAACCGGAAGCTTGTGGATATAGCTGCCGCGGTTGTCGACGGGCACGCGCTGCTACCCAAGCAGGCACCGGTGGCTCCGCGCGATTAGCCGCGGCCGTGCGGTGGCGGAGCGCTCAGCGCGTTCCGCGCGACCAGTTCGCCATCGAGACGAGCTCGTCTCGACCTGACGCCCTGGCCGGCGCGAAGGCGCCGGGTGCGCCGCCATAGATGTCGTGGTAGGGATGCTCGGCGATTCCGCTGCCGTCCACCGTGTAGTAGCCGTACACGACGCCCACCAACATGACGATGCAAAAGATGACGATCTCCATGACTCCGGAGCATCCTCCGGCGGACCAGCCCGGAGTGTGAGCTTCGTCACGTGTACTTCGACCTCGACACGGCCGTGCTCGACGCCGCCCAGGCGCTGTGCGTCGCGCTGCCCGCGGCTGGGGCGCCTGCCGTGGTGCAGCGGCTGCGAGGCAAGGGCTGGGCTCTCGTGGGCCCGCTGGCCGTGGTCGGCACCGTGGTGGCGATCACGCTGGCGGAGGCCAGCGCGGACGTCATCACCTGGATCGCGTTCCTGCTGATACCGCCGGGTTGTGCGCTGGCGCTCGGCTGGGCGATACACGGCGCCCGGCCGTGGCTCGGCTCGCTGGCCGCGCCGCTGCTCGCGGTGGCCATCGCCGCACCCGACGACCCGGCCGGCCGCGTCGCGCGGCTGGCCCTGATCGTCGGCTCGGTTGCCACGGCCGGACGGCTGCTCGCCGCCGCCACGCCGCTGACCCTGCTCAAGATCGGCGTCGTGGTGATGGCCATCGTCGACAGCGTCTTCATCTTCGGCGACTTCTTCGGCGAGCAGAACGCGATGTTCAACGCCGCGGCGCCCGCCGAGGTGCTGCCGCGGCTACAGGTCGCAGAGATCGGCCACACCGCCACCGACTACGGCGACTTCTTCATCGCGGGAGTGGTGGGCGCCATCCTCGCGTTCGACCGCCGTCCGCAGGCGCTCGCCGCGCTGCTCACGTTCGCCGCCGCGGAGCTGTGGAACCAGCTCTTCCTCGTGGTCGACTCGCTGCCCGGCACGGTGCCCCCCGCCGCCGTGCTCGTAGGCTTCGAGCTGTGGAGCCGGCGCTGAGGGTCGTCGCGCGACGGGCGGTCGTTGTGGCCGTCGTCCTCCTGCAACTCGGGTTCGTCGCACGGGGCTACTGGGCCGACCACAAGGAGTTCGCGTTCCAGATGTTCCCCGAGTCGAGCACCTGGCGGGCTGACGTGGTGCGCGTCACGGCGGACGGCCGGCGCGTCCCGATCGAGCTCTCATGGTCCGGCTACCGCTGGGACGAGCTGGTGCTGGACCGCGGGCTCCGCTACCCGCAGTTCCGCCACCACGCCGACGCCGGCCTCGCCAACCAGCTCGCCTTTCTGGACGCTGCGCTCGACTGGGTCGCCGACAACACCCCGCGCGACCGCGAGACGCGCTATCTCGAGGCCAGGGTCACGTCGTGGCACAACGCCGACCGGCCCCGTGTCGAGGTGCTCCGCAGCGGAGTGCGCGAGGGCGCAGGGTGAACGTGGCCGCGGTTGGCGCGCCGCCCGAGGTGCGCGGCGTGGTGGCCAGGCTGGACGAGCTGCTCGGCCGTCGCGTCAGCATGCGCGCCCTGGCGCTGCTGCGGGTGCTAGCGGGCCCGGCCGTGCTCCTGCATCTTCAGCCATTCATTTCCGACGCCCTTGACGGGCGGACCTACCGGGACGCGTTCTACGAGCTCTACGCGGCCTGGTATCCGGAGCTGCCCGACTCGGTCTACGTCGGCCTGCTGGCGCTGGCTGCGGTGGCCGCGGTGGCCATGTCGCTCGGCTTCCTCACGCGCGTGGCCACGGCCACGACGTTCGCGATCGTGGCCTACAACCTCTTCCTCTCCACGACGCACTTCCACAACAACCGCGCCTACCTGGTCATCGTCCTGGGGCTGTTGGCGGTGGCGCCGTGCGGGCGCGAGCTGTCGCTCGACGCATGGCGGCGGCGGCGCAGGGGCCGACCCGCGATTGACACCACCGCGCCGGCATGGCCGCTCTGGCTGCTGCGGTTCGAGTGCACGGCGGTCTACGGGGCGTCCGGCCTGAGCAAGCTTCTCGATCCCGACTGGTTCGGTGGCACCGTGACCTGGCAGCGCGTGGTCCGGGCCCGCGACCAGCTCGAAGCGTGGCCGCTCCCGGACTGGGCGGTGTCGGCGCTCACCGACCGCGGCTTCCACACCGGCGCCGCCAAGCTGATCGTGCTCACCGAGCTGTTCGTCGCGACGGGCCTGTGGTGGCGCGGCACCCGCTACGTGGCCGTGTGGGTCGCCGTGGGCTTCCACCTCGCCATCGAGGGGTCGGCATCGGTGCAGGTCTTCTCCTACCTCGCCATCGCCGTGCTGGTGGTCTGGGCGGTGCCGGCCACGCGGGAGCGGGTGCTCCGCATCGACGCGAGCGCGCCCCGCCAGCGCCGCCTCGGCGCGCTGGTGCGCCGGCTCGACTGGCTCGCCCGCTTCCGCGTGGAGCCGGCTCCGCCCGGTTCCCGGCTCGAGCTCGTGGACCGCGACGGCAGCACGCTGCGCGGGGGCGCGGCGGTCGCGTACGCACTCAGCCGCCTGCCGCTCACGGCCTGGTTTGCGCTCCCGACGCTGCTCCTCCCTGGCGTCCGCCGGGCGCGCCGCCCGCTGAGCGCAGAATGATCGCGGCGCGCGTCTGGCGGGCGGGCCTCGGCCTTGCGCTGATCCTCGCGGTCGTGTTCACGGTCGGGGCGCCGCCGGAGCGCTGCCCGTCGGTGAGCCCCGAAGAGCTCCGGCGCTCGGCGGGGGCCAGCGTCGACTGGTTCGTCCGCAACCAGAACACGGACGGCAGCTGGCTGTACCTCTACAACGCCGAGGAGAACTCGACTCCGTTCGAATACAACCCCGTCCGCCACGCCGGCGTGACGATGGGCCTCTATCAGGCGGCCGCGGCAGGGTTGCCGGGGGCGCTTCGCTCCGCCGACCGCGGCACCGGGTGGGCGCTCGACAGGCTCCTGGAGCGCGACGGCTGGGCCGCGCTGGCCGTGGACGGTCGCGTCGCCACGGGCGCGTCCGCGCTCCTCGCCGCCGGCCTCGTGATTCGCCGGGAGGCCAGTGGCGACACGCGCTACGACCCCGTGGTCCACCGGCTCGGCCGCTTCCTGCTCGCCCAGACCGAGCGGTCGGGCGCGGTGCTCGCCTCGTACGACTCGTCGCGCGGCCAGCCGGTGGCCGGCGACTACTCCAAGTACTTCACCGGCGAGGCCTACTGGGCCCTCGCGCTCCTCCACAGAACCTTCCCGGGCGAGGGTTGGGGCACGGCGGCCGATCGCATCGGCGCCTACCTGGCCACGTCCCGCGACGAGGTCGAGGACCACTGGCCTCCGATCCCCGACCACTGGGCCGCGTACGGCATGGCGGAGACCGTGGCGTTTCCGAAGCGTGGCCACCCGCCGCTCACCGAGGCCGAGGTGGACTACGCCCGCCGGCAGGCCGAGCTGTTCGGCGTCCAGGTCCGCTGGGTCAGCCAGCGCCTCGGGCCTTGGGGCGCGCTGGTGCGGGGCAGCTACGTGCCGCGTGGCGGTGGTTACGGCGTGATCAGCGAGGCCCTCACGGGGTGGTGGCTGACCGCGCGGGCGGAGCCGCGGTTGGCCGACCTGCGAGCGCCAGTGGCCGAGCGAGCCACCTGCATCGCCGCGCTCGCCGTGCGGGCCCAGTCCGATGCGGAGGATGCCGCGAGCGCTGCCCGGCCGGAACGGGTGGAGGGCGCGTGGTTCATCGATGGCGAGACCCGCATGGACGATCAGCAGCACGCGCTCGCGGGCCTGCTGCGGACGATCCCGATCGCCGAGGCCGCTGCCGGGTCGGGCTCCGAAGGCTCGTCCGACGACGGCGACGACGCTCCCTCGGGATGGCTGTGGGCGGCCGCCCTCCTGCTCGCGCTCAACCCCGCCCGCGCGGCGTTCGGCGTGCCTCGCGCCGGGCGCTCGCGGCGAACCATTGCCGGCGTCGCGGCGCTCGGCGGGCTGATCGGGGGTCTCACGGTGTGCGCCGCCGCGGCCGTGGGTGACCCGCTGCTCGAGGCGCTCGATGTGAGCGAGCCATCGTTCCGCGCCGCCGCAGGGATCGTGGCCGCACTGGCCGGCGCCGCCGATCTCGTGCGGCGACCACCCTCGCCGGAACCCTCGCTTCCCGGTCGTCGCGCGGCGCTCGTCCCGGTGGCGATCCCGGTCGTGGCCCGGCCCGCCCTGCTGGTCCTGGCGCTGGGTGCGGGCGCCGACCACGGTCTGCTCCCGAGCGCCGGCGCGATGGCGATCGGCATAGCGCTGCTCGCCGCTCTGGCCGCGGGTTCGACCACCGAGGGTCCCAGGGGCCGCGTCCTCCGCTGGGCGGCCCGGGTACTGGCCGTGGCGCTCGTGGCCTGCGGAGTGATCCTGATGATCGACGGCGTCCTGGCGGTCTAGTTCCTTGCGCTCGCGGCCGGTCCGGGTTACGGTCGTTATGGCCCTTTGCCGGCACTGGCTCGCCGGCACCTGCAGATGGCAGGACTCGCCCCAGGGCTCGATCGGAGGAACATGTCTCGATTGCGACGCTGGCTGCGCCGCTGCGGCGGGCGCGACAGCGCCGAGACCGCGACGCGCCTCCACGTGTGCCCGAAATGCGGCGAGGAATTCGTGTACCCCGTCACGTGGACCGAGTCTGGGCCCGCCAACTGGTGGCTGCTCCTCCGCTGCGGCGGCTGCGGCGCGTGGCGGGACGTGATCGCCAGCAACCGCGTCGTGGCGGCGTTCGACCGTATCCTCGACGAGGAGATGGCCATGATCAGGGCCGCCGCCGAGCGGCTGGCGCGCGAGGCACTCTCGGCGCAGGCGGAGACCCTCAGCGCAGCGCTGCGGATGGACCTGCTGACGGCGGACGACTTCCGGTAGGACTCAGGCGCTGGTGCTGTCGAGCAGCTGCAGCAGCTCGTGGGCGGCGAGCTCGATCTCCTTGTGGCGCCACTCCGCGGCTCGGTAGTGGCAGGCGATCAGGCCCATGCGGTGGACTCGACGAAAGTCTCCGTAGACGAACGCGTACCTCGCCTTGGTCTCGTCCGCGGGACCCTCCGTGAGCCCGAGGTGCCACTCGGCGTACTCATCCCAGGAATGTGACGCCAGGAACGCGTTCTCCTCCTCGGCGCGAGGCTGAACATCCCCCCAGTCGCTCTCGAGAACGTACTGCCGAGCTTGGATGAGCTGCCGGGCGCGTGCGACGGCGCTCTCGTTCACGGAGTAGGAGGCCACGGGAGTACGTTCCCGTATCTCGTGGGTTCGCACGCCTGAAGTTCCTCATTAGCGCGCAGCGTCTAGAACACCACCCCTGGGCAGCCTGGAGGAGCGCGCTCGGCGGGCTAGGGCTTGCGACCGCCGGAGGCTTGGTCTCCGATGGCTTGGCCCGCGCCGGACTTCGTCTCGCCGGTCTCGGGCCCGCCCTGAGCGGCCGGCGGTGCGGGTGCGCTCTCAGGAGCGGCCGCGGGGGCGCCGCCGAGATCCTGGGCCTCCACCGCGGTGTTCCCGCCGAACTGGCGTCGCTGCTCCGGCGTGGCGTCGTCGAGGCCCTTTGCCTCCTGCGCCGTCTCTTGACCGAAATCGCGCCCGGCCGTGCTCGCGCCGTGGGCCTGGCCGCTCTTGCCGTGGGCCTCGTTCTTACCCGCCGCGCCCTGCTCGCCGTGGCCACAGGCCGCCTGGGCCTGGGTGGGCAGCGCGGATCCGCGCGCCGCCACGGCCACTGCGTGCCCGAATTCGCAATCTCTATCGGCGGGCGGCCAGACATCGATCACGCCGTGGACCTCGTCCGCGCGCCCGGATGTGGCCGAAGGACCATCGCCGCCACCGGCCTGGTTCGGCAGGCTCAGGCCGGCCTTATCGAAGGCGTCCTTCGCGGGAGCGGGAAGCTCGACCCCCGCGACGGCCAGTCCCGCGGTGGCGAGGACGAGCGACGCTGCGCAGGCCGCGGCCTTCGCGGCGTGCGCGAGTGGGCGCCAGGTGCGCTTCGAGCGCGAGCGATCGGAACGCGCGCCAGCCAACTCGGTGATTTCCGCGATATGGCGGGCCTGCGTGGCTTCCGAGGGGCGCGTCACATAGACGTCTCTCACGTCTCGCGCGAACTCCGTCAGCTGGTCGGTCATGTCGAGGCGATCGTCCATATACCTGTAGAAGCGTCGCCGGGGCCAAAAGGGGTACGCCCTTCCGTTGCGAGTTCTCGCTCAACCATGGCGAGCGCCCGCCGCTGCAGCGCCTTCACCGCGCCGGGCGACTTGCCCAGCACGCCGGCGACCTGCTGCACCGTGAGGTCGCCGATGATGCGCAGCAAGAGAACGCTCTGCTGGTCGGTCGAGAGCCCCGCCAGGATCCGGCGCACGCGCTGGGCGCTCAGCTCTCGCAGCGCTTCGTCCTCGGCGGTCTCGGCACAGGCTTCCCCCGCGAGCGGCACGTGCGGAGTGGGCTCCACCGGCCTGCGTGCCCGGTAGCGGCTGTCGTCGAGGAGCCGACGGTGGGCGATCGTGAACGCCCACGCGCGAAACTGCGGCTCGTCGCCCTCGAAGCTGGGAAGGTCGCGCACGATCTGCAGGAACACCTCGCTTGCGAGGTCAGTGGGCTCTGGGGCCCCGCGTGCGGTGAGGTAACCGGTCACTGCGGGCGCCAGCTCCTCGTAGATCTGCGTCCAGGCCCACTCGGCCCCGGTGCGCGCGGCCGCCAGGATGTTCGGGAAAGAGTGCCCGAGCGTCACTGCTGCTTAGAACGCGGAGCGGGCCTGGACGTTGCGTGGTTTGGTACGACGGCGGGCCGCCCAAAGGCGGCGCGCCGTGCTGCCGTTGCCGCTACTCCGCGTCTGGCGGCTTGAGCCCGAAGTACTCGAGCACCTCCTCCATGAACGCGGTTTGCTGCGGTTGCGGAAGCGTCCCGAGCTCGAATCCGGCATAGACCGTGTCACGCGCCGGTGTGGTCACGTAATCGAGGCCCTCCTGGAATCGCACGTCCTTCGTGCCGATTACCGCGCCTTCGTCGAACGTCTGTGTGCTCGGCGCGGCGCCCCACGTCGCCTGGTTGGGCGAGCCCTCAAGCGACCCGCGCTGCCAGCCGCCGAGGGTGCCGTCCTCGAAGGTGACCGGTGGGCCTCCGAACAACGAGATGTCCTCGAGCCAGACGCCGAGATTCTGCACGGCCCAGTCGCTCGCGTACACCAGCGCCACCTCGATCGTCTGACCGCGGTAGGCACTCAGGTCGACCGACCACTCCTGCCAGCCGGCCGATGACCCGGTGCCGGCATGCCAGTCACCGGTCGTGCCGCTCGGCGTGCACGAGTCGCCCTTCTTCGTCTGGTAGTTGAGGAGCCGTGAGTGCAGATCCGCGCCCCAGCCGGTTCCGTCCCAGCACGACTGGCCGGTGTTCTGGCTCGTGTGCCCGTTCGCATCGGGCAGGGTTGTCCAGTTGCCTGAGCCGACCGGCGCTGCTTCGACGAAGAAGAAGTCCCAGTCCTGCTCGATGTCGAACGATGTCGAGAACTTCAGTGTCGCGTCTCCGGTCTGCGGAACGGTCACCTGCCGGTGCAGCCGCATGTATGCCTCGTCGGCAGTGCCGGAGTACAGGTAGTGCGTGCCGCTGCGCGGCGAGAACGGACCCGCCTCGGCTCGAGCCCAGCCTGCGAGGACTTCCGAGAAGTCGTCGTAGGCCTCCGTGTGCAGCAGCGAGGAGGTCGACGCGAGCGTCGATGTGGGCGCGCCGGCGCTCGGGTCACCCGGCTGCGCGCCAGGCGTCCACGTCCCGCTGAACGGCGAGAGTCCGACGACGGGCCGGACGGCTCCGCTCGCGTCGTCCCACGAGCCTCCGTCCTCAACCCGCAGGTACGACCCCATGTAGTACTGGAAGAAGTCGTCGGTGTGGGCGATGCAGCCGTCAGACGACTCCGGGCGCAGGGCGTCACACCACTTGCCCTGGCCCTGGTCCTCGTTGGGCTGCGGATATCCGTAGTTCCGGAACTCGTAGCCCTCGAAGTACTGCTGTCCCGCGTGCTTGCCTGCGAGCGTTACCTTGCCGCCCTCGTTGAGGTAGTCGCGCACGGCGACGATCTCGTCCAGGGCAAGGCGCGACGTGCCGGTTCCCGGCACCTGGCCGGGCTCGCGCGTCAGGTAATCGTCGCCCGTGTACCAGACGACCGCCTTGTAGTGCGAGAGCACGCCCAGCGCATGCGGAGCGATCCGGCCCTCCGCGTCGACGTCGTACACGTCGGGCGGGAAGCCGTTCTGCGTCAGCGCGGTGACATAGCGGTTGAGGTAGTTCGGCGCACCGTCGGCGTCGGCCGGGGTCGGACCGGTGTAGTCCTCGGCCGCGAGCACCAACACCTGGTTGCCCGTCTCCTTCGCCGCCGTGTACGTGAACGACCTGGAGCGGCTCTCAGCGGACCTGAACCAGACCTCCACCTGCTGGCCCGGTTGCGTTCCGGTCACCTGCGCGCGAAGCCGGTGGTAGTAGACGCCGGCCTCCTGGTAATAGCGCTGGCCGTCAGACCACTCGGTCGTATTCTTCGTGATCACCGGCCCACCGTCGATCCGGTACTGCATGACGACGTCGCCGACGTCACGCTTCGCCAGCACCTCCACCGTTTGCGGGTCGCCGTACGACTTCGTGAACGTGTCCACGTAGAAGTCCTGCACCTCGTTCCCGAGATGGGAGCTTGGGTTGGCCGGGTCGACGGCCGACTCGGCCAGATCCAGCGAGAACGCGAGGTGGTCTTGGAACTCGTCGTTGATCGCACCCTCCACGTCCTCGAACTCGAAGCCCGACACCTTCTTGCTGGTCGGCTCGGAGCCCTCGGGCGTGTAGGCAAGGATTCCCCTCCGGTTGTATGCCGTATCGAGCGTGTCGCCGTTCGTGATGTAGAGCTCGGCGCCCAGGTCGGGATCGAAGCCCTGGATCGCCGGCTCGGCGTCGTCGCCCGCTAGGGCGGTGAAGATTGGATCGTCCGCAGCCGGCGTGTACTGCTGCCAGCCCTGCGGATACAGGATCAGCTCCGCCGCCGTGTGGTCGTTCTTCTGGAACTCGAAGTCGACTCTGTTCCAGAGGTTCCGCATCGCCTGCGTCTCCGGCTCGGAGGCCGGGCCGGTGCCGCGATAGGTCTCGGACGCCGGGTCGGGCGAGGAACCCTCGTTGTCGAGGCCCCAGTTCACCGGGAAGTTGCGGTTGGGGTCCACGCCGTCGCCGGACTGGATGCCCGCGATCCCGTTCTGCTCCCGCAGGTTCTTGCGCCACAGGCGGTTGCCCGGCGTGAAGGTGAACTCGTAGCCGTCGGGGTTCGACACGCAGACGAACCAGAGCTGGCGTGGTTCACCAGGCGCGTGACTTGGCGGTCGTGGCCGTACTGGCTCGTGAAGTAATCGAGCGTGCGCTTGCAGGTTTCGCCCGCGAGCCACTCCCGGGCGTGCTGCATCGCGTTGTAGAGCACGTCGGGCTTGTTCGGGTTG
>DASUQG010000233.1:0-6306 GCA_036280695.1 Thermoleophilaceae bacterium | reverse complement strand
ACGATCGAGCCCTGGGTCGAGGGCGTGAACTTCTTCCCTCGTATCTTCGCGGACGTCGAGGCCGCGAGCTCGTCCGTTCACATCCTCATGTTCGGCTGGCGTGAGGGCGAGGTCGGAATGCAGATGGCTGCACTCCTGGAGAAGAAGCTGGCGGCCGGTGTCGCGGTGCGGGTTATCGTCGACGGACTCGGCTCGAGGCCATATGGAAAAGCGCGCGAGATGTTCACGCGCCTCGCGGAAGCGGGAGCGCAGATAGTCGTCAACGACATGTTCCTGCCCGACAGGGATGGCCTCTTCCCGAACGAGCAGCGTCTCAACTGGCGGTGGGACGAGGCAGGCCGCGCCGACCATCGAAAGCTGTACGTCATCGACGGCGCGACCGCCTGGACGGGCGGCGCCGGCATCGAGGATCATTTCCAGGACGGCGGCTTCCACGACGTGATGGTGCGCGTCACCGGAGACGTGGTGCGACAGGCGCAGGCAGCGTTTCTGACGAGCTTCCACGCCCACGGCGGGCCGCTCCCGGCCGACCTGCCGGCGCTCTTTCCCGAGCCGGCCGACCGCGGCTCGACACCGGTCGCGCTCGCTCAGGTGATCCCCGGCGGCTTCGTCGCGGCCTCGCAGGCGATTCGGGAGCAGATCGACGGAGCGCGCGAGCGCCTCGACGTGATGAACCCCTACCTCACGGACCGCGACATCATCGAGCGGATCCTGGCGGCCGCCCGGCGGGGGGTGAAGGTGCGAGTTGTCGTTTCGGAGAAGTCGAACAACCCCCAGGCGACCGCCGCTCTCAAGCACCGCTACGCCGACCTGCTCGCAGCCGGCGCCGAGGTATGGGAGCTCCCCGGCACGGTCGTGCACGCCAAGGTCGTGGTCGCCGACGACGTCGTCAGCTTCGGCACGGTCAACCTCGATGCATGGGCGCTTTACCGCAACTCGGAAATCATGATGATCGCCCGCAGCCCCGACGCCGCCGCGCTGCTGAACGAGCGGCTCTTCGAGCCGGACATCGCCCGCTCGAAACGCGGGGAGCCACCTTCGGGCACGGGACAACGCCTCCAGAGCTGGCTCTGCGACAAGCTCACCTACTACCTCTGATGGGTTGGGGGCTGGCTATGTCTGGGCGACGACCAGCACGACCGTGGTCAGCGCGAGCAGGACGCCACCGACGGTGAACAGCGCGACCAACCGGAAGCTCAGCGGCGCCGGCGAGTCGCTGTCGAGCGCCCGCTGGAGGTCACGCTGGCGGGCGGCTCCGGTCACGAGCAGCCCGATGGCAAGCGCGGCGTAACCGGCACCGAGCACGATGTAGGGCCAGGGAGCCACGTCGAGCAGCTCGGGCGCCAGGCGCCCCACGCCGAGTGAGCCGACGGTCGCGGCCAGCGCGGTACGCCACCAGGCGAGCCACGTCCGCTCGGCCGCCATCGACGTGCGCTGCACGACGTCGGTGGCCCGCGGCTCCGCCATGCGGTGATCTAACCACGAAGGTCCCGACCGGCGATTCTCACCGGGTGTCTGTGAGAAGCTCCGCGTCCTGACCAATTGGGCCGGTTCCTGCGTTTGAGTCCGTCGTTCGACCTCGGTGCGGCCTCCGTCGAGCTGCCGGATTCGATCCTCGACGTGGACGGCGAGGCGGCGCTCGCCCTCGGCGAGATCGATCCACCGGGAGAGCTGCGCTTCGAGCACGCCGGCAATTGGCGCTTCACTGACGTCCTGAACTCGACGAGCGGTCAGCTGATGCTGCTCTCCGCGCGCGTGTGCGAGGCGATGATGCCGTTCTCGGGCTGGCGACCACTGCCAGCCGTCGTCGTGGCCACCGATGGCTCGGAGCGGCACGACTACGTGGTGCCCTGCGTCGAGGGGCGGAGCGGCCCAATCGACGACGCGCTCAGCGAACGCGTGACGCTCCCGCCACCGGTTCCGGTGCGCCGGGGGGTCCCGGGCTTCGCGGGCTCTACTCGAGCCGGGGACGTGGGACGGCTCGGACGTGTTCGCACCCGAGGGGACCACGCTCACCTTCATGACGCAGGACGTCGCTCGTGCGATCGAGCGCTTGAAGCCCACGAACACTCTGATCCAGCAGCTCTCGGCGATCACGCAGGTCGCAGGCGCAGGTTGGCAGCCCGAATCAGCGCGAGCGACGGGACTCGAACCCGCGACCTCCGGCGTGACAGGCCGGCGCTCTAACCAACTGAGCTACGCCCGCTAGGGACGTCCGAGCATAGCGCGCTAGTGGACGCGCTCGGCCAGCAGCGGGGCGAGGGTCTCGCCGAGCAGTTGGACGGTCTCGGGCTCGTGCACGTGGGGGCTGTTGAAGATCAGCGCCTCGGTGCCGGCTTCGATCAGCTCGCTGCACTTCTCGGCGATCGTGTCGGGATCTCCGACGAGGAAGGTGGCCAGCCGCTCGGGCGGGATGGCCGCCCGTTCGCGCAGGACGTCGAGCCTGCGCTCGGCTTCCTCCTGGGTGTCGGCGATGATCACGGTGCCGAGTCGGGTCTTCGTGATCTCGGCGGGGTCGCGCCCGAGCCGCTCGCAGTGGCCCTCCAGCACGCCGATCAGGTGGCGCATGCGGTCGGGGTCGCCGAAGAAGTTCGAGGCGTCGGCGTACTGGGCCACCATCCGCAGCGTCTTCTTCTCGCCGCTGCCGCCGATCATGATGGGGATGTCGCCGCGGATCGGCTTCGGGTTGTTGAGCGCCTCGCGGACGCTGTTGTGCTTGCCCTCGTAGGTGGCGCGCTCCTGCGTGAACATCGCCCGCGCGATGTTGAGGTGGTCCTCCAGCCGCTCGAAGCGCTCGCGCAGCGGCGGGAAGTCGTAGCCGTAGGCCGTGGCCTCGTCCACGTTCCAGCCCGCGCCGATGCCGTGGATCGCGCGGCCGCCTGAGATCACGTCGAGCGTGGTCGTGATCTTGGCGTGGAGCGCTGGGTTCCGGTAGGTCACGGCGCCGACGAGCAGACTCAGGTTCACGCGCTCGGTCCGCGCGGCGAGCGCCGGCAGGATCGTGTCACCCTCGAGCATCCAGTTATCGGGCGGCCCGACGCCCCTGATCTGATGCAGGTGGTCCATCACGAGGACGGTGTCGAAGCCGGATGACTCCGCCGTCACCGCGATCTCGGAAAGGCGCTCGAAGAGCTGCTCCTCGCCAACGTCCGGGAAGTTGAAGTTGGGGATCTGGAGGCCGAGGCGGATGGGAGCGCGAAGCATTGTCCGAGGATACGCGCTGCATGCATGGCCGTTTCGAACGGTGGCTACTGACCAGTGCCGAGCGAGGTCGGTGTCGAGTATGGGGAACTTTGCGCAAGTCCCGGATGCGGTACTGACCGCCGGCCAGGCGCGTGGGACCAGGCGCGTGGGATAGCTTCCAGCCCGTGCAGCTCGCCGGACGCAGAGCTCTGGTGACCGGAGCCACAGGGGGCATCGGCAACGCGATCGCGCACGCGCTCCACGGCCGCGGCGCACGGGTGCTGTTGAGCGGCCGCCGCCGCGAGGCCCTCGACGAGCTTGCGACTGAGCTGGGGGAGCGGGCCGAGGTGCTCGTGGCCGACCTGAGCGAGCGCGGCGCGCCCGCCGAGCTCGCCGAGGCCGCCGGAGTGGTGGACGTGCTGGTGGCGAACGCGGCGCTTCCCGCGAGCGGGCGCGTTGAGGAGTTCGACCCCGACCAGATCGACCGCGCGCTCGACGTGAATCTGCGCGCGCCGGTCCAGCTCACCCGCGCCCTGCTGCCCGGGATGCTCGAGCGGGGGCGCGGGCACGTGGTGTTCGTCTCCTCGCTGTCCGGCAAGACGGCGTCGCCGAGGTCGGGGATCTACTCCGCCACCAAGTTCGGCCTCCGCGGTTTCGCGGCCGGGCTGCGCGAGGACGTGGAGGCGAAGGGCCTCGGCGTGACCGTCGTCTTCCCAGGCTTCGTGAGCGAGGCCGGCCTGTACGCCGAAAGCGGCGTGAAGCTGCCGCCCTGGGTCGGGACCCGCACGCCCGAGCAGGTGGCGGCGGCGGTGGTGCGCGGGATCGAGCGCGAGCGAGCCGAGGTCGACGTGGCCCCGCTCGGCCTGAGGCTGGGCACGCGCATCGCGGGCCTCGCGCCGGTCACCGCGGCCCGCGTCCAGCGCAGGCTCGGCTCGGAGCGGATCGCGGATGCGCTCGCCGAGGCACAGCGCGACAAGCGCTGACGCCTGCGGCGAACTACGGATAAAGCTTCAGGTTGCCTTCAGCCGATATGGCAAGCATGGGAACCATGACCCGCACGTCCATGCTCACACGTCTCGGCCTGCTCGCCGCGCTCGCGGTCGTGGCCGTCTTCGCGGTGGTGGCGCTCGCCGGGCCCGGGAAGAGCGAGCCCGCCAGGAGCGGTGCGGCCCCGGACTCGTTGCTGGGGGGCATACCGCAGTCCGGCATCACGCTCGGCTCGCCCGACGCGCCTGTGACGCTGGTCGAGTTCGCGGACCTCCAGTGCCCGTTCTGCGCGCAATACGAGCGAGACGTCCTCCCGGACATCGTCAGGCGCTACGTGCGCACCGGCAAGCTGCGGCTCGAGCTGCGGCTGCTGCGCTTCCTCGGCCCCGACTCGGACCGCCTGGCGCGTGCCGCCGCCGGTGCAGGAGCGCACGACCGCATGTGGCAGTTCGTCGCGCTCGCCTACCAGCGGCAGGGGCGGGAGAACTCGGGCTACGCCACCCAGGACTTCATCGAGGGACTCGCGGCTGACGCCGGCATCCGTAGCCTCGACGCGGGTACGGCCGCGGAGCGTCAGGTTCGCCGCGCCGAGCAGGCCGCGCGCACGCTCGGCATCGACTCCACGCCCTCCTTCCTGATCGGCCGAACCGGCGGGAGGCTGTCGACCTTCCAGCCAGGCGAGCTCACCCCGGGCGCGTTCGTGCCCCGCATCGAGAAGGAGCTCCAGGGGTGAGGACGGCGATTGCGGGTCTCGCCCTGCTCGGACTCGCGATCAGCGCCTACCTCACCTGGGTGCACTACGCGGGCATCGAGCCGGTCTGCACCGGCATCAGCGACTGCGAGCGCGTGCAGGGCTCCGAGTACGCCGAGCTCGTGGGCATTCCCGTCGCGCTGCTCGGCGTGGCGGGCTACGCGGCGCTGCTCGGGTCGCTCTGGGTGCGGGTCGAGCTGACCGCCCTGCTCTCCTATTTCGCTCTGGCGTTCAGCGCCTACCTCACCTGGGCCGAGCTGTTCCGCATCGATGCGATCTGCCAGTGGTGCGTGGTCAGCGCCCTTACGACGCTGGCGATAGCGGTGCTGGCGACGCTGCGCGCGCTCGGCGCGCCGCTACATCACCGGCCGCTGAGCTGAGCTGTCCGGCTCGAGCTTCTCGTCCTCGAGGTCGAGCGCCACGCGGACGATGCGCGCCTGCTCGCGCTTGTGCGCCGCGGAGTAGCCCTCGCCGGTGGCGGCCCGCAGCTGCCGGCCGACGTAGTCGTAGGACATGCTCTCGGGGAGGATCTTCGCCATGCGGCGGCGCATGAACGCGCGCGCCCCCATGTTGCGCGGCTCCTCCTGGACCCAGACCACACGCTCGAGGTTGGGGTAGCTCGCCATCAGCTCCACGAGGTCCTCCTCGGGGAACGGGTAGAGCAGCTCCACGCGCGCGATCGCGATGTGCCCCTGGGCGTCGCGCTCCTCGTGGCCGGCGATGTCGTAGTAGACCTTGCCCGAGCAGAGCACCAGCTTGGTCACCGCCTCGCGGCCGCCGTCGGCGAAGCGCGGGTCGTCGATCACGCGCCCGAAGTGGCCCTCGGCCAGCTCGGCCAGCGTCGAACTGGCCTCCGGCATGCGCAGCAGGCTCTTGGGCGTCATCACGATCAGCGGCCGCGGCTTCGACACCAGCGCCTGGCGCCGCAGCAGGTGGAAGTACTGCGCCGGCGTGGTGCAGTTGGCCACGCGGATGTTGCCCTCGGCCGCCGCCTGGAGGAAGCGCTCGATGCGAGCGCTCGAGTGCTCGGGGCCTGAACCCTCGTAGCCGTGCGGCAGCAGCAGCGTCAGGCGCGAGGTCTGCCCCCACTTGGCGAGGCCCGAGACCATGAACTGGTCGATGATCACCTGCGCGCCGTTCACGAAGTCGCCGAACTGCGCCTCCCACAGCACCAGCGCGTCGGGCGCCTGGACGCTGTAGCCGTACTCGAAGCCCATGCAGGCCTGTTCTGAGAGCGGGCTGTTGTGAAGCTCGAACGGAGCGTTGGCGTCGCGCAGGTGCTGGAGCGGGCTGTAGCGATCGCCCGACCCTGCGTCGTGCAGGACGGCGTGGCGCTGGCTGAAGGTGCCGCGCTCGGTGTCCTGGCCGGTGAGCCGGATCGGCAC
>DASUQG010000232.1:0-4916 GCA_036280695.1 Thermoleophilaceae bacterium | reverse complement strand
GACAACGGACCCGGGGCCTACGAGCACGAGCAGGGCGGTCCCCAGCGTCTCTGCAAGAACTCGCTGGGACAGGGTGTGCTCTTCCACTTCTCCTCCTCTCGCGTCCGACCTCGATTCGATAATGTCGAACGCTGTTTCGCGCAAACTACATCCAAGTGTTGGATGTGTCAAGGCGTCGAGTGTCGACTCAGTGCAGGCCGGGCAGGGCGCTGCTCACGTCGCGGGCCGCGTCGAACAGCGGCTCCGGCCAGACGCCGACCGCGATCGTCAGGGCCGCGAACAGCACGGCGACCGCGAGCACCTCGGGCTGGGCGCGCGCGTCGGCCTCGGGCGACCAGCCCGCCACAGGCCGCACGCGCCGCGGGGGAATGGTTGGCAGCTCGACCTCGTAGCGACCCATGAACATCACGGCAATCACGCGCAGGTAGTAGACCAGCGAGATCACCGACCCGATCACGATGGCGATGCCGAGCCAGGTGTAGTCGCCGCCCACCGAGGCGTCGATCAAATAGAACTTTCCGATGAATCCGGCGGTGGGCGGGAACCCCGCGAGCGACAGCATCGCGAGCGTCATCGCTCCCGCCAGCCAGGGTGAGATCGTGAAGAGGTTCTCGAACGAGCGCAGGTCGTCGCCGTGCTCGGACACGCGCTCGCGCGCAATCACAACGGCGAACGCCGCCACGTTCATGAGCAGGTAGACGGCGAGGTAGAAGGCCGTGGCCCGCACGCCCAGCTCCGTGCCGACTACCACGCCCGCGAGCATGTAGCCGGCCTGCGCCACGCTCGACCAGGCGAGCATCCGCTTCAGCGAACGCTGCGGGATGGCGCCCACGTTGCCGATTACGATCGTCACGGCGGCGAGCACGGCGAGCGCCGGGCTCCAGTCGAGCTGCGACAGGCCGAAGGCGTGGTCGAAGAGCCGGATGAACACGGCGAAGGCCGCGGCCTTGGTCGCCACCGCCATGAAGGTGGTGATCGGGGTGGGAGCGCCCTGGTAGACGTCAGGCGTCCACTGGTGGAATGGTGCAACCGACGCCTTGAACGCGAGGCCCGTGGCGCACAGGGCGATCCCGGTGAGCAGCAGCGGGTCCGACGAGCTCACGGCATCCGTCCCGATCGCCCTCGAGATCTCGCTGAACTCGAGCGCGCCCGTGGCGCCGTACACGAGCGCCAGGCCGTAGAGGAGCGTGGCCGAGCCCACCGACCCGACCACCAGGTACTTAAGCCCGGCCTCCAGCGAGGTGCGCCGGTGGAGGTGCGTGGCGCACAGCACGTAGAGCGGGATCGACAGCAGCTCGAATCCGATGAAGAGGGTCATCAGGCTCTCCGCCCCCGCCAGCACGACCATGCCCGCGATCGAGCCGAGCAGCAGCGAGTGGTACTCGCCGTGCCCGGCCTGCTCGGCGGCCGTGGAGCGCAGCGACAGCACGATCGTCACGAGGCCGGCCACGTAGAAGAGCATCGACAGCCCGAGGCTGAGCGTGTCGACGCCCAGCGCGCCCTCGAGGATCGGCTCGCGGTTGCCCGGCTCCCAGATCCAGATGGTGAGCCCGATGGCCGTGAACAGCGCCACCGCGGTGAGGGCCGGAACCGCCACCGTGCGCACGAATCGCGAGCGCAGCAGGCCAACCATCAGCACGATCACCGAGCCGCCAGCGAGCGCGAACAGTGGCGAGAGCTCCTTGTAGTCGATGTGCGGCGCCTGGATCTGGGCGATGAGCGTGCTCACTTGATCACCGAGACCTCGGCATGCGTCTTCGCGATCGCCTGCGATGTGTCGCTCTCGGTGCGGTCCACCACGAAGTGCGGATACACGCCGAGCGCCACGATGACGGCCACCAGCGGCGCGATCGCGGCGAGGTTCACGCGGTCGATCTCACGCGACTCCACGGCCGGTCCCACGCGGCCGTGCATGGTCCCCTGGAAGAGCCGGATCATGTACACGGCGGCGAGAACGACCCCGACCGCAGCGACGAGCCCATAGACCAGCTGGTTCTCAAAGGCGCCGAACAGGATCAGGATCTCGCCCACGAAGTTGCTCGAGCCCGGCATCGCGAGCGTCGCCAGCGCGATCACCAGGAACAGCCCCGCCAGCACGGGCGCCCTGAACGCCATCCCCCCGAGCTCGGAGAGCGACTCGCTCCCGCGTGCGCGCGCGGCGATCACGCCGAGGATCAGGAACAGCGGCACCGTCACGAGCCCGTGGTTCAGCATCTGGAAGAGCGCCCCCTGGGCGCCCTTCTCCTCGAAGGCGAAGATGCCAAGCACGACGAAGCCGAGCTGCGCGATCGACGAGTACGCGAGCACCAACCTCACGTTGTCCTGCGAGAACGCCAGGATCGACCCGTAGAGGATCGAGAAGACCGCGAGGATGATGAACAGCTCCTGCCAGTACTCGGCGCCGTCGGGCATCACCGGCAGGACGATGCGCAGGAAGCCGTAGACACCGACCTTCGAAAGCACGCCCGAGAGCAGGGCCAGCACCGGGATCGAGGTGGAGCGGTAGGTCTCCGGGATCCAGCCGTGGAGCGGGAACAGCGGCGCCTTCACGAAGAACGCCAGCGCGAACAGCAGCACGATCCAGTGCTGGGAGCCCGCCGCAACCGGTCGGTTCGCGAGGTCGGAGAGCGCGAACGAGATCTCGCCGCCGTCGGGAGTGGCCAGCACGCCGAGCGCGATGGCTGCGGCCATCATCAGCAGCGAGCCCGAGAGCGTGTAGATCACGAACTTCGTGGTCGCGCGCACGCGCTCGCCCGTGCCCCAGCCGCCGATCAGGAAGTAGAACGGCACCAGCATCAGGTCGAAGAAGACGATGAAGAGCGCCAGGTCCTGGGCCATGAACGCGCCCAGCACCGCGGTCTCCGCGAGCGCGAGGTGGAAGAAGAACTGCCGGGGCCGGTCCACCACGCTGAACGCGGCCACGAACGTGCAGGCCACCCATCCGATCGCGGTCAGCGCGATCAGGAACAGGTTCAGCCCGTCGACGCCGAGCTTGTAGCTGATGCCGAGCTCGGAGATCCACTCGTCGTTCGTGACCCACTGGAGCCCCCCGCCCGTCTCGAAGTCGACGAGCATGACGATCACGTAGGCGAGCACTGCGAGTGGGCCGGCCAGCACCGCCGAGCGCGCCGCGCGGCCCGGCAGCAGCGCCGCCACGAGGCCGCAGGCGAGCGGCAGGAACAGGACTATCGACAGGTGGATCGTCACGAGCTCGTGATCAGGAAGTAGAGGGTCAGCGCCGCCACGCCGAGCAGCAGGAAGAGCGCGTACAGGCGCAGGTAGCCGGTCTGGACCGCGCGGGCCACCGAGGTGCCCACGCGCACGATGCCGGTGGCGCCGCCCACGATCGTGCCCTGCACGAACTCCGTCTCGATCACTCGCCGGCTGAAGCCGCCGATGGTGGCCGCGGGACGCACGAACATCGCCTCGTAGAGCTCGTCGAAGTACCACTTGTTCACGAGGAAGCGGTGCAGCCACGCGAAGCGCTCACGGAGGCGCGTGGCAGTGCCCGGCTCGCGCACGTAGACCCACCAGGCGAGCCCGATCCCGAGGATGGAGATCACGCCGCCGGCCACGAGCCCCCAGACCTCGGCCCCGGTCGTGGGCGCGGTGTCGTGGAAGCGCGAGTCCTCGAAGGTCGGTTCCAGGAACTTCTCGAGGATGTCGCTGATGCCCGGGATCGCGACCACTCCGCCCACGATCGACAGCAGCGCCAGCGGCCCCATCGCGGCCTTCATCGGCCAGGCCCGCTCGGCCACGTGGTGCTCAGGACCGGGGAAGCCCACGTCGGTGTCCTCGGGCTCGCCGGTCATCGGGTTCATCGGCTCGCCGTGCGCGAGGTGGCCCTGCTCGAGCTCGCGCGCCTCCGGCACCGCCTCGCCGAGGAAGACCCGGAACACCATCCGGAACGCGTAGAACGCCGTCAGGAACGCGCCGACGTAGCCGAGCATCGCCAGCGCCACGTACCAGTCGCCGCGGTTGATCGCGAAGGCCAGAATCTCGTCCTTGGAGAAGAAGCCGGCTGTGAACGGGAAGCCGGCGAGCGCGAGCGCCCCGACCACGAACGTGATGAAGGTGAACGGCATTGCGCGCCTGAAGCCGCCCATGCGGTCCATGTCCTGGATCCCGGCCATCGCGCCGATCACCGAGCCTGCGGCCATGAACAGCAGCGCCTTGAAGAACGCGTGCGTCATCAGGTGGAAGAGCCCGGCGCCGTAGGCGGCGATCGACGCGCCCATCACCATGTAGCCGATCTGCGAGATCGTGGAGTACGCGATCACGCGCTTGAGGTCGGTGACCGCGAGCGCGACGGTGCCCGCGAACAGGAGCGTGGCGCAGCCGATGATCGCCCCGACGTCCGCCGCGGTCGGCGCGAGCTCGAAGAGCGGGTGCATGCGCGCGATCAGGTACACGCCGGCTGTGACCATGGTGGCGGCGTGGATCAGGGCGGAGACGGGGGTGGGGCCCTCCATCGCGTCGGGAAGCCAGGTGTGAAGCGGCAGCTGAGCCGACTTGGCGAACGCGCCGACGAGGAGCAGCAGGCACGCGGCGATCAGAGTCCCGTCGTTGTCGCCGAACGCCCTGTCGGCCCCCTCGAACACCGTCAGGAAGTCGAGCGACGAGACGTGGTCGAGGATCAGGAACGTCGCCACGACCAGCGCCACGTCGCCGATCACGTTGATAACGAACGCCTTGATGCCTGCGCGCACCGCGGTCTCGCGCTGGTACCAGTACGAGATCAGCAGGTACGAGGCGGCGCCGACGAACGCCCAGCCGATGATCAGGATCAAGAAGTTCGCGGCCAGGACGAGCAGCAGCATCGAGAAGACGAAGAAGTTGAGGTACGCGAAGTAGCGGGCGTAGCCGCGGTCGCCGCCCATGTAGGCCACCGAGTAGAGGTGGATCAGGAACGACAC
>DASUQG010000231.1:0-2174 GCA_036280695.1 Thermoleophilaceae bacterium | reverse complement strand
CTGCGGGCGATGGTGATCGGCGCGTTCGTTAGGGGGCTGTCGATGCGCGACATCGAGTCGCTCTGTGAGAAGGCGGGGCTGGGGAAGCTGTCGAAGGCGACCGCCCAGCGGATCTGCACCGAACTTAGGGAGCGCTTCGAGCAGTTCAAGCGTCGCGACCTCTACGAGGTTCAGCTCGCGGCGCTGTTCCTGGACGCGGTCTTCCTCTCCGTCCGCCCGAACGGGCCGAAGGAGGGAGTGCTGGTCGCCTGGGGCTTCAGCGAGCAGGGCGAGCGCGTGCTGCTGGCGGTGATGCTCGGGATGCGCGAGTCGCACGAGGACTGGCTCGCGCTCGGGCGGGATCTGATCGCCCGCGGGCTCGGGGCACCGCTCTTGGTCGTCGCCGATGGCGCGCCGGGGCTGATCACGGCGGTTGAGCAGTGCTGGCCGGTCTCGGACCGCCAGCACTGCTGTGTCCATCGCGTGCGCAACCTGCTCGCGAAGCTACCTGAACGCGAGCGCGAACGAGTGCGCCAGGCCTTCTGGCAGGCGCTCGACGACGCCACCGACGAGCGCGACGGAAACCAGCGCCTCCAAGCGCTCATCGAGGAGCTCGAAGCGGCCGGCTACACCGCCGCGGCGAAGTGCCTCGCCGACGACCTCGACGCACTCGTCGTGCACCTGCGCTACCCGACAAGACACCGCCGCAGATGGCGCAGCACGAACCTACTCGAGCGGTCGCTCGCAGAGGTCAAACGGCGCACCAAGGTGATCGGCCGCTTCCCCGGCGAGACCAGCTGCCTCACGCTCGTCTGGGCCGTCCTTGACCTCTACATCACTCACGCCAAGAACGGCGTCCGCTTCAGCCAGCTCGAGCGCCAACGCCTGCGCCGAATGAGATACGCCGGAAGCGAACAACCCACTCCCGGGGAGGTGAGCGCCGCATAGACTGACCATCACGGGGAACCTCAGCGCGGCGAATTTACAGCAGCAAAGAGACGCCACCCGGACCTCCTTGTCAGACCTGCATCGATTCCGGCGGGGGCGAGTCGAGGTCGGCGCTGAGAGGCTCGCTCTCAAGGCGGAGCAGGAAGCCGATGGCAGTGTGAGAGCCCGATTTAGACTCGCTCCGTGGAGGGGGCGCCGGCAAACGACAGTATTCGGGTGGCGGAGTTGATGGCTGCGCTGTCGCTGGCGACGGACCTCGGCATGGGCCAGCCGCTTGAGCACGAGCTCGGGGTCTGCCTGGCTGCGCTCGAGTTGGCGGACCGGCTCGATTGCAGCGCCGAGGAGCGCTCGCAGGCCTATTACGTTGCGCTCCTGATGCACCTCGGCTGCACCGGGGGCGCGTCGTTCTTCGCCAGCTGGGTGGGGGGCGACGAGATCAACTTCCAGCGTGGGGCGAGCATCGTCAGCCCGGCCTCCGAGCCTCTCGAGGACATGCGCCACCTGATCGGCCGCTTCGCGGACGACAGGCCGCTTCCGGACCGCGCGCGCCTGGTTGCGAAGATGATCGCCGGGGGAAAGAAGCGGTTCGAGGAGGTGGCGGCGAACCTGTGCGAGGGCGGCCGGCTTCTCGCCCGCCGCCTCCACCTTCCCGACGAGGTGGGAGAGGCGCTCGGGCAGGTCACCGAACGCTGGGATGGCAAGGGGGTGCCTGGCGAGGTCGCCGGCGAGGAGATCGCCCGGCCGCTTCGCATCGTCAGGGTCGCGCACGACTTCGTGGCCCTCGCTCAGGACGGCGGTGCTGAGGCGGCGATCAAGGCTCTTCGGCGCCGACGCGGCCGCGGCCACGATCCGCAGGTCGTCGACGCCGTCCTCGCCGATCCCGAGGCGCTCGTGCGGATCGCGGACGCCCCCGACGCGTGGGACCGCGTAATCGATGCCGAGCCCGCGCCGGTGGCGACCGTATCGAGCGCGGGGGTGGAGTTCATCGCTCGGGCTTTCGGCGAGTTCACCGACCTCAAAGTCGGGTTTCTGCGCGGCCACTCCGCGCGGGTGGCCGAGCTTGCGGCGACGGCCGCGGGCGCGCTCGGCTGCTCGCATGGTGAGATCTCGCAGGTCCGCGCCGCGGGCTTCCTCCACGACCTCGGCAGGGTGGCGGTGCCGAACGGGATCTGGGAGAAGCCCGGCTCGCTGACCGCCGGTGAGCGGGAGCGCGTCCGCCTCCATCCCTACTACACCGAGCGCGTCCT
>DASUQG010000230.1:0-5336 GCA_036280695.1 Thermoleophilaceae bacterium | reverse complement strand
AGCGTGCGGATGTGCGCGCCGTCCACGTCGGCGTCCGTCATCACGATCACCTTGTGGTAGCGGGCGTTCGTGATGTCGAACTCCTCGCGGATCCCGGTGCCGATCGCGGTGATCAGCGCCTGGATCTCCTTGTTCGAGAGCACCTTGTCGATGCGGTTCTTCTCGACGTTGATGATCTTCCCGCGCAGCGGCAGGATCGCCTGCGTGTTGCGGTCGCGGCCCTGCTTCGCTGAACCGCCGGCCGAGTCACCCTCGACGATGAAGATCTCGGCGAGAGCAGGGTCGCGCACCGAGCAGTCGGCGAGCTTGCCGGGAAGCGTCGAGTTCTCGAGGGCGGACTTGCGACGGGTGAGGTCGCGTGCCTTGCGGGCGGCGTCGCGCGCGCGAGCCGCATCGACCGCCTTGCGGATCGCCTGGCGCGCCTCGGCCGGATTCTCCTCGAGGAACTCGGACAGGCCCTTGTTGACGGCGGCCTGCACGAAGCCCTCCACCGGCGGGTTGCCGAGCTTGGTCTTGGTCTGGCCCTCGAACTGAGGGTCGGCGATCTTCACCGAGATGATGGCGGTGAGGCCCTCGCGCACGTCCTCGCCCTGGAGGTTCGGGTCCTTCTCCTTCAGCTCGCCGACCTGGCGCGCGTAGGCGTTGATCGTGCGGGTGAGCGCGGAGCGGAAGCCGGACAGGTGCGTGCCGCCCTCGTGCGTGTTGATGTTGTTGGCGAACGAGAGCAGCGCCTCCTGGTAGGAGTCGTTCCACTGGAGCGCGACCTCGACCTCGCCGATCTCGCTGGACTCCTCCAGGTAGACGATCTTCTGGTGCAGCGGGGTGCGAGTGCCCTGGCTGTGCAGGTACTTCACGAAGTCGACGATGCCGCCGTCGTACTGGAAGGTGGTCTGGAAGCGCTCGGCGCCGCGCTCGTCGCGGAAGCCGATCTTGAGGCCCTTGGTGAGGAAGGCCATCTCGCGGAAGCGCTGCTCGAGGGTCGCGCGGTCGTAGTCGATCGTCTCGAAGATCTCGAGGTCGGGCAGGAACGTGATGCTCGTGCCGCGGCGATCGGTCTTCGCGCCCTTCTCGAGCGGGCCCATGGGCACTCCGCGCTCGTAGGACTGTGTGTGCTCGTGGCCGTCGCGCCAGACCGTGAGGTGAAGCCACTCGGCGAGCGCGTTCACGACCGAGACGCCGACGCCGTGCAGGCCACCCGAGACCTTGTAGCCGCCGCCATCGCCGAACTTGCCGCCGGCGTGAAGGACGGTGAGCACGACCTCGGCGGCCGGCTTCTTCTCCTTCTTCATGATGTCGACCGGGATGCCGCGACCGTTGTCGATGACCGTGACGCTGTTGTCCGGATGGATGACGATCTCGACCTCGGTCGCCTCGCCGGCGAGCGCCTCGTCGACCGAGTTGTCCATCACCTCGTAGATCAGGTGGTGGAGCCCCCGCTGGCCCGTCGATCCGATGTACATACCCGGGCGCTTGCGAACCGCCTCGAGGCCCTCTAGGACGGTGATGTCCTGTGCACCGTAGGACCCGTTCCCCTTCGAGGCGTCCTTCTTCTGCGGCTGCTTCGGCAAATCGTTCCTTCCATAGCGCGGCAACTCCTGCGGAGGGCCGCTGATACCACGAAAAGCCCCGACTCGGATCCCCTGTCAGGCCGGGTCGGGGCGGCACATAAGACCGCTCTGAATACTAGCAGGCTACCCCCCGGTCCGGACGGCTCTGCGGGTTACAAAATGCCCGCAAATCGCCACAAAATAGTGCTCTGGAACTACTGGTTCGGGGCCGAACCGACGACGAAGCGCAACTTCTTCACCGCGCCGCCCCTCGGGCGCCCCGCCTCGGTGGCCAGCGCATCCCCGAAACGGGTAAGCAGATCGGGGCCGAGCAGCTCCAGTTCCTGGGCCCAGACGGCGGACTCGCAGGCCACCGTCACGACCCCATCGCGCTCGGACACCGGGGCTGCGGACGCGGATAGTCCAGGCCCCGCCACGTCCGGCCAGACCGCCTGCACACGGGCGAGCAGGGTGGCGGGCTCCGTCTCGCGGACAACGCCCGCGAGGGCCACGGACAGGGCGCGCGGCGCGAGCCGTCTCACGCGGCCACCGCCCGTGGCCCGGCGCCGATGCTCCCGTTGTGCACGCGGATCTGTCCGCCGTCTCCGAGCGCGGTCCCCGGCACGTGCTCGGGCTCGGTCGTGGTGATCACGGCCTGGCCGCCCGAGCGCAGCAGGCCGGCGAGCAGTTCGCGGCGCTCGGCGTCGAGCTCCGACATCACGTCGTCGAGCAGCATCAGCGGCGGGCGGGCGCGGCGCTCCGCCAAGAGCGAGCGCTCCGCGAACAGGAGCGCCAGGAGCGCCGCGCGCTGCTGGCCCTGTGAGCCGTACGCGCGCAGCGAGGCGCCGGCGAGCAGCAGCTGGAGCTCGTCGCGGTGCGGACCGTGGGCGGTGAAGCCGCGCTCGAGGTCGGCCTGGCGCCGCTCGGCCAGCTCGGCCGCGAGGCCGTCGGCATCGCCGGCCGCGGAGCGCGGCCGGTAGCGCAGCTCGGCGTCGCCCGGCAGGCCGAGGCTCGTGGCGAGCTCGGCGAACAGCGGCCGCAGTCCGTCGACCGCCTCGCTGCGGTCCTGCATCAGCCGGATGCCGTGGCGGGCGAGCTCGGCGTCCCACGCATCGAGCGCGGCCGGGCTGGCCGCCCCAGCGCGCACCCGCCCCACGAGCGCATTGCGCTGGGCGAGCGCGCGCGAGTAGCCGCTGCGCGTCTCCGCGCGGCTCGGCCAGAGCGCGGCCACGACCTGGTCCAGGTGCGCGCGCCGCGAGGCCGGGGCGCCCTTCACGAGCTCGAGCCGCTCGGGCAGGAAGACGCTCACCAGCGGACGCACGGCCACGGTCGACAGGCGCTCGACAGCGCTGCCGTCCACGCGCAGGTGCTTCGACTCGCCCGGCTCGAAGCCGACCTCGATCCTGTGCTCGCCGTCGTCGGCAGCCAGGTCGAGCACCACGCGCGCAACTCCCTCTCCGCCGCGGCGCACCAGCTCGCGCTCGTTCGACGTGCGCGGCGAGCGCGCCGTGCAGCCGAAGTAGAGCGCCTCGAGCAGGTTCGTCTTCCCCGCGCCGTTGGCGCCCGCGACCACGGTGAGCCCCTCGGCGAGCTCCACCTCCGCGCTCTCGTAATTGCGAAAGTCGCGCAGCTTGATGCGCGTGACGCAAAGGGGGCGTTGCCCCCTTACGCCCGGCTTCGCCGGACTAACCCCCATATACCTAGACGTTCAGCCGGATCGGCATGACGAGGTACCTGAAGCCCGCACCCTCGTCACCGGACTGGATCAGGCCCGGCCGCAGTGGGCTGATCAGCTTCAGGAGCAGCTCCTCCGACTCGGCGCTCTCCAGCCCCTCGCGGAAGAACTCGGGGTTGAAGCCGATCTCGAGCGGCTCGCCGGCGAACGGCACGGGCAGCGACTCGCTGGCCTCGCCGACATCGGGCGTCTGTGCCGAGACGTCCAGCGCGCCCTCGGAGAAGCGCAGGCGCAGTGGCGCGTTCTTCTGGGCCAACAGCCCGACGCGGCGCACCACCTCGAGGAGCTCGTCGCGGCTCACCCGCAGCTCGTGCTCGTACGACTCGGGCAGCAGCTGCTGGTAGTTGGGGAAGCGGCCCTCGACGAGCCGCGACGACAGGACGATGTCGTCGACGGTGAAGACCACCTGGTTCTCGAGCGCGGCGACCGCGATCGTCTCCGCGCCGCCCGCCGAGGCGATGCGGCCGAGCTCCTGGAGCGTGCGGGCCGGTACGTTCGCCTCGAGTGACCCGCTCAGCTCGGAGTCCAGCTTCGTCTCCTTCACTCCGAGCCGGTACGAGTCGGTGGCGACCATGCGCAGCTCGCTGCCACTGGCGGTGACGAGAACGCCGGTGAGGTGCGGTCGCGTCTCGTCCCTCGAGGCGGCTCGCGCCACGCGCGCGATCGTGTCGACGAATGCGCCGGCCGGCACGGTGATGCTGCCCTCGGCGGGCGCCTCGGGCAGCTTCGGGAAGTCCTCGGTCGGCAGCGTACGTAGGTGGAATTTCGCCGGGCCCGACACGACCTCGACGTCCTGTTCCGCGCTGCGGTACTCGAGCGTCAGGTCGTCCTTCGGCAGCGAGCGAACGACGTCCAGGAGCAGCCGGCCGGGGACGACGGCCTGGCCGGGAGAGGAGTCCGTCGTGTCAACCGCGACTCGGACGCCCAGCTCCATGTCGGTGGCCTGAAGCTCGGCGGTGCCGTCGTCGACGCGCAGCAGCACGCCGGCGAGTGAAGGGACGGGAGCACGCGTGGACGCGCCACGCACGGCGACGCCGAGACGAGCGAGGAACGTTTCACGGGAAACGGTGAGCTTCAAAAGAGACTGCCTATCTCGATAGAGGTGATTGGGGGCTGTTGAGAAGTCGATATCCCGGGCGATGCTGCTCGTGGAGCGCGATCGCCCTTGTGGGGAAGCTGTTGATTCTTCCATTCACACCGGTCAGGACGAGGGGCGCCCGAGCCGGCGACGCAGGTTATGCACCGCGCTGCGCACCGAGTCGTCGCTGTGCATGGCGGCGCTCACGCGGTTCACGGCGTGAAGGACGGTGGTGTGGTTGCGGCCGCCCACGCCGCGGCCGATCTCGGGAAGGCTGTGCTCGGTGAGCTCTCGCGCGAGGAACATCGCGACCTGGCGAGCCGTGGCCACGTCGGGCCGGCGGTCGCGGGCCAGAAGCGCCTCTCGTTCGACCCCGAACTCCTGAGCCGCGGCGTCGAGGATCTCTCCGATCCCACACGCGTCGCTGGCCGTGTCCTCTCCGAGCCTGTGGAGAACGTGGCGCACGAGCGCAGGCGTGGCGGGCTCGTCCTTCATCGACGCATAGGCCACGACACGAATCAGGGCGCCCTCGAGGGCACGAACGCTGGTGGTCACGCGACTCGCTATCTCCACGACCACCTCGGGGCCCACGTCCACGCCGTCCAGCCGCGCTCGCTTGGCGAGGATCGCCTCGCGCACCTCGACCTCCGGCGCGGCCAGCTCGATCACGAGCCCGGAGCGGAAGCGCTCCGTCAATCGCTCCTCGAGGCCGGGGATGTCCTCGGGAGCGCAATCGGAGGTCATCACCAGCTGCCGGCCGGCGCCCACCAGGGCGTTGAACGTGTGGAAGAACTCCTCGCGCGTGCGCGCGCGGCCGGTGAGGAACTGGACGTCGTCGATCAGGACCACGTCGGCGCTGCGGAAGCGCTGCTTGAAGTCGGCCGTGCTGTTGGCGCGAACGGCCTCGACGAACTCGCTCGTGAAGTCGTCGACAGTCGCGTAGTGGACCCTGAGCCCTGCTCCAAAACGCTCGACG
>DASUQG010000229.1:0-3001 GCA_036280695.1 Thermoleophilaceae bacterium | reverse complement strand
CGTCGTTGAACCAGGTGCGAACATCGGATTCCTCGATGACGCGACGGTGGACCGCGGCGTCGCGCGACTCCGCGGCTGGGCTGCCGTTGGCAACCTCAGCCGCCCGGTCGATCGGATAGTTGCATTCTCAGGCGGAGCCTTCCGAGCTGCGCTCCGGCCATCGCTCGAGCGCCCCGACGTAATGGCCGGATTCGACGACAGGCGCACGCTTCTGCGCTCAGGGTTCTACCTGGACATTCCCGTCGCGCAGCTCGCCTGCGACCAGCCCACGCAGAAACTCACCGTCTTCGGCATAGCCGACGACCGCGCCTCCGAGCTCAGGCCTGCGGGCAACGTCGAGGCGCGCCTGGCGGCTGCCTGTCCTTAGGATGCAGGAGCGCGCTCGCCCCGCGTGGCTCGGAAGTAGCCGTTGATCGTGCGGAACTCGCCGGGCGGGCCGGGACTCTCGCCGAACTCGCCGACCACGTCGAATCCCGACGCCTGGATCATCCAGCGAAGCGCGAGCTGACCCGGTACCCACCACCAGGTTCCATCGCCGTAGTACTCGGTGGGCACGAAGCGCACGTGCTCCGCGAGTCTGCGGTCGCCAAGCATCATCGAGCCGAGCAGCAGGGTGCCGCCAGGCTCCGTCATGTCCGCGAGCCGCTGCAGCAACCCGATCGGGTCGAGCTCGTGGTAGAGGACGCCGTGGCAATGCACCAGGTCGAAGGTGCCGTGGCGAGCGGGGTCGAGCTCCTGCCAGCCGATCTGCTGGAAATCGGCGCCGCTCTGGTAGATCGACTCGAGGAAGCGGGCTTGCCGGATGAACTCGTACGGCTCGCATCCGAGCACGTATTCAGCTCCCCTCAGGCGGAACATGAACGGGTCGTAGCCCGCGTTGCAGCCGACGTCGAGCACACGCCGGCCGCTCAGGTCAGCTTCGAGCTGGGCCCCAAGCGCGACCCAGCGCTGGTCGTTTCGCCAGAGACCCCCGACGACCAGGTCTCCACCCAACAGGAAGGGCCCCTGCAGCCATGGCTGCAACTCCTCGGCACGCCGGGCGAGCGAACGCCGCTCGTCTTCGTCCAGCCGGGCGGGGAGGTCTGCGCTGAACCGGACCAGCGACTCCGCGTCCACGTCGGGGCCCGAGGGCCGCTCCGTGCCGGACTGCCGCTCGACCGCAGCCCGGATCGCGGCCATCGCATCGTCCGGGCGCTCAGGTTCGGTCCCGCTCACCCGCGCACCGTCCCCAAGCCGAAGCGCGACGCCCAGGGCACGGGCACCGTGCGCAGCTCGCGGACTCCCGTCACGGGTGCGCGCGCATGCATGTACCCGAGCAGCTCCTGAGAGCCGTATCCCAGGTTCTCGGCCTCCCCATCTCTCCTTGTGAGCAGCTGGTCGCCGGTCACCGGGTGGTACGCCGCGAACAGCGGCACGGTTGCGCGCGTCGGCGACTCGAGCAGCCAGCCGGCCGGCGGGCCAGTCGGCGTCCCGGGCGTCCGCGGCCGTGCCAGCGTGAGCTGCCGAGCCGCGGTTCCACCGCGCCGAAGCATCGCGCGTGCCGTGGACAGCGGTCCCGCCACCCCGGCCCATCGCGGGGAGGCCGGGGCGAGCATCCAGCGAGCTGCTCCCTTCGCGCCGGGACGGACGCCGGGTGGCTGGTGCCGGTCGGTGACCACCGAGTCGTCGACGATCCACACGGGTATGGCCCGCGCAGGGGCGCTCGCGAGCAGGGCGCCGAGCTCGCCCACCGGTTCGCCGTCCGCCACGCGCCCGGCGGCGTACCGGTGCCGGCGGCCGCGGTGATCCACCGCGATCGTGAGCCCGATCAGCCCGGTGGAGCGGTCCGCGTGCGGTGCGAAGCGCGGCGCGACCGGGAACGAGTCGATGTATCCGAGCGTCTCCAGCGGCTCCACCTCTGCAGTGAGCGGATCCAGTGAGCCGCACACGAGAACCTGCTGGGCGGTTGGCCGGTGAAGGCCCAGGATCAGCGGCTCCAGGAGCGGTAGCGGTGCGCGCTCGACGTAGCCCAGGCTGCGCGCTTCCGGAGCTTCGGATTCGTCGACGGTTCGGTCGATGGTCGCGTAGGTGCCGTCCTCGCGGGCCACGAGCTGAGCGGTCCCGCGCAGCGAGAAGATCCGCACGTACCCGAGGTCGTACTCGAGCTCATAGCCCCGCGGCGGCTCACGGTCCTGGGTCACGAGGCGTCGCTCACCGCCGCGCTCGCGATGACGGCAGAGAACCGCCGACTGCGGCGGCGCCCACGTGGGCGCATCCACCCAGCGCCGGACCGTCCCCCAGCGCGTGCCCGGAATCGACGGCGGCCGTGAGATCCGCTCTTCGAGCCTCTCCTTCTCGTGAGGCGGAAGCTCACTGGCGACGGGGACACGGATTGCCTCGCCACTCCGCCCCGGCCCCCGTTCCGCCGCGAAATGGCGCCACTGGACACGTTCCGCAACCGCGACGCAGCTCTCCACGAGCGAGGCGACGGGATCCCCGCAATCGACCGCGAGCGGAGTGATGAGGTCCTGTTCGAGCTCCTCGACGGACCACACGATGGTGTGGGGTGGACCGGCCTCGGCCACGCTGTCGTCGACGAGGCTGAGCGGTACCCGGCTCTCGCCGCCGGCGTCGACCATCACGACGGCGGCCAGCGGCCGGTGGTCACGCTCCGCCGCCGCGAAGATTCTGAGCAGCTTCTCGACCATCGCGCGGTCGCCAAGCAACGTCGAGCCGGTGCCGGCGGTGACGGCGATCAGTCGACCAAGGGCGTGCTCGCGCGCGTGCCTCAGGGCCTCTCCCGGGCTTTGCGCCAGCCTGGCCGGGAACCGTCGCACGGGCGGCGCTCCATCCGGGATCAGCCACTCGGGTGGCGAGTCCGGGCCGGGCGTGCCGGGCCACTCGCCGTCGTATCGCGCGAGCAGCTCAACGTCGCGGCAGCTCTGAGCCGCGAGCCGCTCGGCGAGCCGCCATCCTGGCTCGGTCTCGGGATCGACCGTCTCCAGGGCGATCAGCGAGAGGG
>DASUQG010000228.1:0-6716 GCA_036280695.1 Thermoleophilaceae bacterium | reverse complement strand
GAAGTAGCCCGGCGGCGGCACGATCACGCCGCCCGCGGACAGGACCGGCTCGGCGAGCACCGCGGCCTGCGAGTCCACGCTCACCTGGTCGAACAGCTCGAAGCCGGCCTCGAGGCAGGAGCAGTCGCAGCTGCCGTCGCAGTGGCGGATCGGGCAGCGGTACTCGTAGGGCGCCGGGATCGCGAACGCCCCCGGCGTCGTGGGCCCATGGCCCCGGCGCCCGGCGGCATGGGTGTGCGCCGAGGCCCCGGCGGTCACGCCGTGCCAGCTGCGCGTGAGCGCAGCCACCTCGAACTTGCCGCTGAACAGCTTCGCCATCCGCAGCGCCGCCTCGTTGGCCTCCCCTCCGGTCGAGAGGAACATCGCGCGCTCGAGCGGCGGCGGGAGCGTCTCGATCAGCCGCTCGGCCAGCGAGATCACCGGCGGCGACAGCGACCACGAGTTGAGGTGCATCACCTCACGGCATGACCGCTCGATCGCCTCCACCACGCGCGGGTGGTTGTGGCCGATCGTGGCGCAGATCTGACCGGCCGTGAAGTCGAGCACCCGGCTGCCGTCCTCCATCTCGATGAAGGAGCCGGACGCGGACTTGACGAGGCCGGGCGCGAAGGGCCCGCCGTAACGGATGAGGAGATCGCTGCTCATCCCGGCATAGTGCTGTGCGTGAACGCTTCTGACAAGGCCGCCGTCCTGTCAACCGGTGTGACGCTGCGGTACGTCGAGCAGGGCGAGCGCTCCGGCGTACCCGTCGTGCTCCTGCACGCGTACGCCGACTCCTGGCGCTCGTTCGAGCTGCTGCTGGCGCACCTGCCCGAGTCGGTCCACGCGTTCGCGCCCAGCCAGCGCGGCCACGGCGACTCGGACCGGCCCGACGACGGCTACCGGCCGGACGACCTCGTGGCCGACTTGGGCGCCTTCATGGACTCGGTTGGCCTCGAAGCCGCGGTGCTCGTCGGCTCGTCGAGCGCCGGCGACGTCGCGAGGCGTTTCGCGATCGACCGCCCCGAACGGACCCTCGGCGTGGTGATCGTCGGCGGCTTCCACAGCTTCCCGGCCGGCAGCCCGGCGGTGCTGGAGCTTCGCGACACGATCGCGACGCTGACCGACCCGGTCGATGCGGCGTTCGCACGCGAGTTCACGGCGAGTGTCGTCGGCGACGGCGTGCCGCCCGACTTCCTCGACGCGATGGTGGGCGAGAGCTGCAAGCTGCCGGCGCGCGCGTGGCGCGGGATGCTGGACGGCCTGCTCGAGACCCCTCCGGCCACCGACACGGTTCACGCGCCCGCCCTCGTGATCTGGGGCGACCAGGATTCCGTCTGCCCGCGCAGCGAGCAGGACGCCCTGCTGGCCGCCATGCCGTCGGCCGAGCTTCGGGTCCACCCCGGGGCCGGTCACGCCGTCCACTGGGAACGGCCGGCGGAGGTAGCCCAGGAGGTGGCGGAGTTCGCCCTCGAGCGGGTGTCGGATCAGCGGGCCTGAGGGAGGATCAGGTGGCTGTCGCCGAACTCGTGCAGGCGGTAGCCGCGCGCGGCGGCCGCCCGGTACGACTGCCTCAATAGCTCCCGGCCCGCAGAGGCCTCGAGCAGCTGAAGGTGTGAGGAGTGCGAGTCGTGCCATCCGGTCAGCAGGCCGTCGATCGCGCGCAGCCCGCGCTCGGATGTCACAACCAGGTTGGTGAGGCCCTCGCCGGTGCGGACCACTCCGTCCGCGTCCGCCACGGTCTCGAGTGCGCGAACGACCGTGGTTCCCACGGCGATAACGCGCCCGCCCCACTCGTGCACGGCGTTCACGAGGCGCGCGGTAGAGGGCGGAACGCGATAGCGCTCCGGATACGGGCTCTCGCCCAGCTCGAGCGACGACACGCCGGCGTGCAGGGTCAGCGGTGCGAACAGCACGCCCTGCGCCACGAGCTCCGCCACGAGAGCTGCGGTGAAGGGCCGCGCCGCGCTCGGCATCTCGACGCTGCCAGGGTGAAGCGCGAAGACCGTCTGATAGGCATCGATCGGCCACTCGTCCGGCGTGTGGCCGTAGCGGATCGGGTGCCCGTGGCGGTGCAGGTAGCTCTCCACGGGCTCGCCTAGCGAGAGCCGCGCGACGAACAGGCGGTCGCTGCCGAGGTAGGGCGCGAGCAGCTCCACGCGGGCGCCGCCGGGCAGCTCGAGCCGCGCGCCGCTTCGCGCCGCGCGGAACGGCCGCCGCTCGGCGGTGCGCAGCTCGACGACCCAGTGGCCGCCGTCGACCGGCGTCGAGAGGTGCAGCGTGATCTCCTCGCCGCCGAGATGCGCCGGGAGCGCCGCGGGCAGGGTCGCGGACGTGTTCACCACCAGCAGGTCTCCCGGCCGCAGGAAGCGCCCGAGCTCGCGGAAGCGTGAGTGGAACAGCGCGCCGTCGGCACGGCTCGTCACGAGCATCGCCACGTCGGCGCGATCGGCTCCGTGGAGCTCCGCCGGTTCGGCCGCCTCGAGCGGCTCGGCGAGCTCTGGCTCGATCACCGCGCTGCCCCTGTGAGCTCCGCGGTCCGGTAGCGGCCGCTCGGGTGCGAGCCCTCGATCAGCGCGAGCAGACCAGGCACGCTGTCCTCCGGCGGCGGCCGGTCCGAGATGTCCTCGCCCGGGAAGGCGGCCTGCTGCATCTCGGTCCGCATGTCGCCCGGGTCGATCGAGTAGATCCGCAGCGCGGCGTGCTCGGCGGCGAGCACCGCGGTGAGCTGGTCGAGCGCCGCCTTCGACGACCCGTAGCCACCCCAGCCCTCGTATGGCTCAACGGCGGCGTCCGAGGTCACGTCGAGGATCGCGGCTCCGTCCCGCAGGCGCGGCAGGGCGAGCTGCACGAGCGCGAGCGGCGCGACCACGTTCGCCTCGTAGACGCGGCGCAGCTCGTCGAGCGGGTAGTCCGCGAGCGCGGGTTGCGGGCTGGGGCCCAGCAGGCTGGCGTTGTTGGCGATCAGATCGATCTCGTCGCCGGCCGCCTCCACGAGCGCCCGCCGGTGCTCGGGATCGGCCACGTCACCGGCGATCGCCGTGACGTGTTGCAAGCTCGCTGCGGCCTCGGCCAGGGCCTCAGCACCACGCGCATCCACGACGAGCCGCCAGCCGCGCTCGTCGAGGGCGCGTGCAAGGGCGAGCCCGAGACCGCGCGACGCTCCGGTGACGATTCCGACAGGCACTGGCCAGAATGATGCAACTTCAAGTGCACTTGAAGTCAAGGGCCAGCCGTCGGGTGGCGAGTCAGGACGTGGCTTCGGAGGGGACGGCGATGCGCCCGCGGGCGAGGGCCGTCCGCGGGGCGGGCAGCATCCTGCCGCTCGCCATCAGCCGCGCCGCGAACACACCGAGCTCGTAACCCACGACCGCGCCCACGGCCACGTCGATCGGGAAATGCGCGCCGAACATCACGCGCGTGAGCGCCACGAGGCCCACGTACACGAGCAGCGGGCGGCGCAGCGCCGGGATCGCGCTGGCGGCCGCCGCCGCCATCGCCGACGTGACGATCAGGTGGCCGGACGGGAACGAGGCGAGGTGCGCCCAACTGCGCCCGTGCGACAGCTCGATCTGACCTCCGAGGACCTCCTCCGGCCGGGCCCGCTCGATGAAGAGCTTCACGATCTCGAGCGCAGCTCCGGCGAGGTACGCCGCGAGCACGACGCCGAGCGCGGCGCCGAGCACGTAGCGCGGCTGGCGCAGGGTCACCGCCGCCGCCACGACGGTCGCGGACAGCAGGAGGATGTAGTTGCGCGTGTGCGGGTCGAACGCCTGGTAGAGCCACTCGGGCCCGTCGCCCAGGCCGTTGATGGTGAGCATGAGCGCGTTGTCGAGCGGCTGAACCGCCGGCATGGCGGCACCCAGCGCGATCACGGCTAGGATCAGCGCGCCCAGCCGCGGCGTCCATGCGCGCAGCACCGCGAAGGCCTCGTTCGCGCCGTCCGCATTTGCCCGGTTGCCCGCCGGGGCGATCAGCGCGCGCCCCACCCGCGCCGTGTCCACCAGCGCCCGGTAGTGGCTCGGCTCGCCGTCGTAGACGGTCGGGATCTCCACCGAGTCCAGTGCGTGGCCCGACTTGATCAGCCGGCGCAGGTGGCGGCTTTCGGCGTCGTATCCGCCCTCGGGCAGCGGCACCTCGCTAAGCGTCTCCGTGCGGAAGAGGCGCATGCCGTTCTGGGTGTCCGGCACCCACGTGCCGGTGCTGGCGAGCAGCGCGACGCTGGCCGCGCGGTTGCCGATCCTCCGGATCAGCGGCATCGTGCGGCGCGCGGGCCGGTTGCCGACCACGACGTCGGCGTGGCGGCTCGCCTCCACGAACGCCGGGATGCGCTCGGGATCGTGCTGGCCGTCGGAATCGAGCACCACGATCGCCTCTGGCGGCGTGGGCTGCGCGAGCAGCAGGGCCGCGCCGGCCGACACCGCGCTGCCCTTCCCGCCGTTCGCGGCCTGGCGGAGGATCCGAACCCGCTCGTCGCCCTCGAGCTCGTCGAGCGAGCTCGAGATGGCTGTGGGTGCGCCGTCGTCCACCAGGACGATCTCGTCGACGTGCTGCAGCGCGGCCCTCGCCACCTCGACCGCGCGGTCGGATGCGAAGACGGGGATGACGGCCGCGACGGCGGCGGGCTGTGGGCGCAGGGCGCGCCCCGCGCGAGCCTGTGCCCGGCGCTGCGCGGCGACGAGCGGCACGACCGCGGCGAGGGCGACGGCGCCCAACCAGAGCACGGCGCGGTAGCTGCCACTCAACTCGACCGCGAGCCCGGCGAGCGGGAGCGCGGCCGCGGAGGCCACGGAGCGCCCGGCGAAGAAGACGCCGCTGTAGCGGCCGGCATGGCCATCGGGCACGAAGCGCGCGAAGTACGGGAAGCCGAGCGCGGTCACGATGCCCGCGCCCACGGCCGCGACTGCGAAGGGGAGCGCCGCCGCCGCCAGGCTCGTCGCGGGCGCGGCCGCCAGTAGCCCGGCGCCCAGCAGTACGGCTCCGGTCACGAGCAGGCTGTGCACCCGCTCGGCGGGGGCGCGCCCGGCCAGGACGATGCCGAGCGCCGTGAGGACGCCGAACGCGAGCGGCAGCGCGCCCGCGGCGCCGATGCCCAGGCCGAGGCTGCGCTCGGCGTAGAGCACGAAGAAGGCAGGCAGCGCGGCGTAGCCGAAGACCCACATCGTCTGAGCCACGAGGACCTCGCGGGCGCCCGGGCGGCGCGCGAGCTCGCGCAGCCCGGCCGCGCGCTCGTTGTGGTTGGTGCGCGCGGCTCGCTCGCCGAGCCGCAGCCGGCGCGTGACGAGCAGGGTCGGCACGGCGGTGGCGGCGAGCACGCCAGCCGCGAGGGCGAAGGCGGCTGCGGGCGCGGGGTCGATCAGCGCGCCGCCGAGCGCGACGGCCACCACGGCCCCGATCAGCCCGGCGATCTCCTGGGCGCTCGTCGCGGCCGGGCGCCCGCTGTCCTCGATGTCGTCCGCGATGATCGCCCGGTGGGCGGTGGTTAGCGCGTTGAGCCCGACGTAGACGATCGAGGCTGCCAGGCCGAGCGCGACGTACGACGTGCCGTTTCCCAGCCCCACGGCCACGAGGCCGCCCGCGGTGAGCACGGCGCCGGCGGCGATGAAGGGAAGGCGGCGCCCATGACGGTCGGACCAGATCCCGATCACGATCGGAACTCCGAAGCCCGCGATCGCGTTGACCATCATCACGAGCCCGATCAGCGTCGGGGCGTCGTGAATCCGCTCGAGGAGCACGGGCAGGTACGTGGTGGTGAGGGCTCGTCCAGCGCCGGCGCCCACCGCTGCGAGCGCGAAGGCGAACAGCAGGCGCTTGCCGCCGAGGCGTGCGGTAACGGCGGTCATGCGCCCACCCCCAGTGCGGCCACGCGCAGCCGGGCGGGCTCCACGCTCACCGTGGCGGTGGTGGTGCCGAGCGGCACGGCGTCGGCCACCAGCGGCAGCGGCTCGGAGATCTTCACGCGCGTGGCCGGCACGCGCGTCACGCCGCGCCGGCCGATGTGGCGCCCGCGCCGGGCGGCGGCGAGCAGCCGCAGCAGCCGCGTGCGGCCGCGCGCCTCGAGCACGATCGCCTCGAGGCGCCCGTCGGCGGGATCGGCGCTTGGCGCGACCTCGAACCCGAAGCCGAAGAAGGGCAGGTTCGAGAAGAAGAGCTGCGCCACCGAGCTCGAGCGGATGGCCTCCCCGTCCACGCGAACCGATGCGGTGTATGGCCGGTAGCGCCGGATTGCCCGCGCGAGCGCGCGCAGGCCCTGTCGCAGGTCGGCTGAGTTCTCGGCCTGGTAGTCGGCGCGCGCCTCCGCCTGGAACCCGGCGCTCACGGCCTCGAGGGCATAGATGAAGCGGTCGGGCGTCGCCACGCGCAGGGCGTCGAGCGGCCTCGCGGACGCGTTCGCCGCGACGGCGAGCGCCTCAAGCTTTTCGGTCGGGATGCCGAGTCCATGGGCGATGTTGTTCGCGCGGCCCGCCGGGACGAGCGCCAGCTCGGGCAGACGAGCCAGTGGCGCGTTGGCCGCCGCGTGGAGCGTCCCGTCGCCGCCGACCAGCACCACGCGCCACCCGGAGTCCGCGGCGAAGCGCAGGATGTCCCAGAGCTGCTGCTCGCTGTACGTGACCGCGCTCTCCGCGTCCGCGCCGAGCTCCTCGAGGACTGCGAGCAGCTCGTCGGCCATCCGCTCGGGGTCCTCGATGCCGCTCGCGCGCCCGTTTACGACCAGGATCAGCCGGGCACTCCTGCTA
>DASUQG010000227.1:0-5332 GCA_036280695.1 Thermoleophilaceae bacterium | reverse complement strand
AGCTGCGCGAGCGTCATGGAGACGTCGCCGGTGCCGGGCGGCAGGTCTATGAGCAGGTAGTCGAGCTCGCCCCAGTCCACGTCCTCGAGGAACTGCCGGATCGCCTTGTGGAGCATCGGCCCGCGCCAGGTGATGGCCTGGTCGCGCTCGTTGAGGAAGAACTCGATCGAGATGGCCTTCACGCCCGCGGGGCCGTCGAGCGGGAGGATCTTGCGCTCGGCCGAGACCTTCGGACGGCCGTGCACGCCCAGCATGCGCGGGATCGAATACCCCCACACGTCCGCGTCGAGGGCGGCGGCCGTCTTGCCCTCCGCCTGCAGGGCCACGGCGAGGTTGGTGGTCACCGTGGACTTGCCAACGCCACCCTTGCCCGAGCCCACGCAGATGATGTTCTTGACGGCCGCGAGGGCGCCCTGGGGCAGGCCGCTGTTGCGGCCGAGCCGCTGCGCAAGCGTCTGCTTCTCCTGGTCGGACAGCACGTCGAAGCCCACGTTCACCTGCGGGACCCCGAGGGCCTGGACCTTCTCGGCCACGGCGGTCTGGAAGTGGTTGCGAATCGGGCAGCCCGCGGTGGTGAGCGACACGACCACGTTCACGGTGCCCTCGTCCGGCTGCTCGATCGAGCGCACCATGCCGAGGGTCACGATGTCCTTGCGCAACTCGGGGTCGATTACTCCCCGGAGTGCGTCCTCGATCTGTTCACGCGTAGGCATCCGTGTCCAGTTAAGCAAAGGGCGCTCCGAAAAAACCAACGCCGCCCCCGAAGGGACGGCGTCAGTGAGGGAGGAGAGATACTGCACACTGCCGGCGAATATGAGGCCGGCAGTCTCTCCCCGGCCGCTCTCTCCGGCCGACCGGGGGTAAGTCAGCCGCCGGGGGGTACGCGTGGCGGCGCGCCGGGCAACGCCCGGCGCTTGCCGAACTACGCGATCGACGACACCCGCTGCGCGATGCTGTCGGCCTGGCCCTGCACCTCGCGGCGCGCGACCTTGACCTGACGCTCGAACTGGCGGCGCGTCGACTTCACCTGGCGCTCGGCCTCGCGACGGTTCTGCTTCACCGTGCGCACGGCCGAGTTGCGACGCTGGCGCAGCTCGCGCTCCACGCGGGTGCGGGTGCGCTTGAACTCACGCAGCGCGCGGTTGCGAGCGGTGGAGCCGCGGCGCTCGAACTTCTTGAGGTTCACCTGCACGCGCTTGCCGACCTTCTCGAGCTCCTTCTCGGCGCTCTCGCGACCAGCGACGTAGGGCTTGACAGCCTCGACCACGGCGTCACGCGCGGTAAGCGCGGCACCAACCGGCACGAGAGCGGCACGCTCGGCCTGCAGCTGGACGACCTGAAGGGTGTTCAGCTCGGCCTGGGCGCGGGTCTGAGCGGCCTTCTTCGCCGACTGGCTGCGCTTCGCAGCGTTACGACGGCGCGTGGCAGCAGCCTTCTGAGCGGCGGCCTTGCGCTGAGTCTGCGTCTGGGTAGCCATTGGGTTGACTCTCCTTCCCGTCCTCGATCTGGACGGCTTCCTCGGGGGAACGTGGATCTTATTAGATTTAACTTCCATAGGAGTATACCTACGAACACATGTACGTAAACCTCTCGCGCAGGTTCGTTACACGTGGCAGACGGCACGAGCCTCAAACAGCAGCCCCGAGGGGTCACGCCCCGGGTGTGATCCGATCCACGACACGTATGCGGTTCCAGATCGGATCACGTGCGGCGCTGACGCCGCGCGGGTGGCCTAGGCGGCGCTTGCGGCGGGCTCGGTGCGCTTGAGCCAGCCCTTTGGGTGCTGCAGCTCGTCGATCGTGGGGAGCGCCTCCGGGGACGCCCACACGCGATTGAGCGCCTCCATGCCCCCCGCGGCCACCACGGCGTCCGCGAACTTCTTCCCCAGCTCGTACTGGCGCATCTTCACGTCGAAGCCGAGCAGTCGCTCGATGATCCGCTGCGGCGCCGAGCGGCTGCGCCGGCGGCGGTCCATCGCCTCGCGCAGCTTCTCGTGTCCGGGGATCACGTCGGCCGCGATCGCATCCATCACGTGCTCGGAATACCCCTCGATGACGGACATCGCCGCCTGAATCTCATCCATCAGTGCTCGCTGTTCAGGCGATTGCACGAGCGCGGCGAGGCCCCCCTCCCGGAACGCCTCCACCAGGCGAGCCGGATCCGGCAGCGACGGCAACCCGCCGGCCGAGCCGCTCTCGATGCGCACCTCGAGCGTCGCCACGTACCGGCGCAGCAGCCCGCTCATGTGCTCGCGCAGCCAGGGCACACCCTGGAACTGGAAGACGTGCGTGAGCTCGTGCGCGCAGATCCAGCGCCCGAAGGAGTCGGCGTCCACGTCGAGGTCGCGCACCGCGCCGTCCAGGTTCGGGCCCACGAACAGCAGGCGCGGGTCCGTCTCGGCACCGAGCAGCGACACGTCGTACTGCCCCAGCACCCGCGTGGAGAGGTAGCCCATCACCAGGCCGGCCTCGGCGGCGAGCGTGGCCGCGGCCGCCGCACGCAGGGCGCCCGCCAGAGGTCCGGCGAACCCGAGCCGCTCGTCGAGCCGGGCCGCGACCGGGTCGAGGATGTGCGAAAGGGTGTCGAGGTTCACCGCCGCCCACTCGGCGCGGCTCACCACCTCCGCCGGCGGCGTCGGCGAAGCGAGAGCGAGCTGCGTGTAGCCCGCCACCGCCGGCTCCATCTCGGCCGACAGAACAGCGGCATCGAAAGGCGCTCCTCCCTCAGTGCCCTGTCCTGCCGCCAACCCCGCGATCCGTCGCGCTAGACCCCAGTCGATCATTCGGTCCCGAACGGTAGCCGCTCAGAGCTCCGGCAACCGCTGCTCCAGCTCGGCCACGGGCGCGAACAGGTCGCCGCGCTCCTCCACCCGCTCGAGCACATTGGCCGCCTCGAACACGAGCGCGTCGGGATCGCCAGCGGCCACCTCGTCCCAGTCGAGCGGCGTGGAGACCGTCGGCCGCTCGCGGGCGCGCAGCGAGTAGACCGACACGGTGGTCTTGTGCTCGTCGTTCTGGCTCCAGTCGATCAGCACCTTGCCCTTGCGGAGCTCCTTCTTCTGGCTGGACACGATCAGCTTCGGATGCTCGGCCTCGAGGTGCCGCGCGAGCGCCTGCGAGAGCGACTTGGTGCCGTGGTCGTAGTCCACGTCGTCCACGTTCAGTGGCACGTAGACCTGGATGCCCTTGGAGCCCGACGTCTTGGCGAAGCACTCGAGCCCGATGCGGCCGAGCGCGTCCCGCAGGATCAGCGCCACCTCGCAGCACTCCGCGATGCCCGCCGGCGCGCCGGGGTCGAGGTCGAAGGCCATCAGCGTCGGTTGCACCACCTCGGGGACCTTCGACAGCGACGGGTGCAGCTCGAGGTCGGCCAGGTTCGCTAGCCAGACGATCGTCGGCAGGTCGTCGCACACGCAGAAGTTGATCGTCTTGCTGCGCAGCTCCACCGGCTCGCTGCGCACCCAGTCGGGGCGGTGCGACGGGCACTGCTTCTCGTAGAAGTGCTGGCCCTCCACGCCGTTCGGGTAGCGCTTCAGGGTCAGCGGGCGGTCGCGCAGATGCGGAAGCAGCACGGGCGCGATGCGCGTGTAGTAGTCGATCACCTGGCCCTTCGTGAAGCCCGTCTCCGGGTACATCACCTTGTCCAGGTTGGAAAGCGAGAGCCGCCGGCCCTCTACCTCGACCTCGACGCGCGAGGCCGCCACCTACTTCTTCGCCGCTGCCTTCTTCTTGGGCTTCGACTTCGAGGCGCCGTTGCCCGAGGTCGCCTTCTTCTTCGGCGGGCTCTTGGAGGCGGCGATCGAGGCCTCGAGAGCGGCCATGAGGTCGGGCACCTCCTTCTTCTCCGCGACGGGCTCCTCGATCGTGATGGTCTCGCCGGCGGCCTTGCGCTCGATCAGGTCGAGCACGCGCTCGCGGTACTGGTCCGTGTACTCGTCCGGCTTGAAGTCACCTGAGAGCGACTCGATCAGCTGCTTCGCCATGTCGAGCTCGCGCTTCGTGGTCTTCACGTCGCCGTCGACCGCGGCCAACTCCTCGATCGATTCCGGCTGGGTCACCTCGTCCGGGAACAGCATGGTCTCCATCGTGATCGCGCCCCCGTAGGAGCGCAGCGCCACGAGGTTCTCCTTCGAGCGAATCACCACGCGCGCGATGGCCACCTTGTCGGCCTCCTCCATCGCGTCGAGCAGCAGCTTGTACGCCTTCGCGGCGCCCTTGTCAGGCGCGAGGTAGTACGGGTGGTCGTAGTAGATCGGGTCGATCTGCTCCAGGTCCACGAACTGCTCGATGTCGATGGTGCGCGTCTTCTGCGGCTCGAGCGCCTCGAGCTCCTCGGGCGTGATCGTCACGTAGCGGTCCGGGCTGATCTCGTAGCCCTTGACGATCTGCTCGTAGGGGACCTCCTCGCCGGAGCCGGGGTTGACCCGCTGCTGGCGGATGCGCTGGCCCGACTCGGCATCGATCTGATGGAACCTGACGGTCTTCCGCGAGACCGCGCTGTAGAGCTTCACGGGGATGTTGACCAGCCCGAAGCTGATCGCACCGCTCCAGATTGCGCGTGGCATGCCTCAAATCTACCCGTCAGCCGCTGCTTAACCTTCTTCGCGCACGCATTCCTGCGGTGATATGTCGGGGCGCAGGCCCTTGAAAGACGGCGCGCGGAGCGTTCCGCTCTTGGTCCACTCGCGGAACTCGACCTGCGCCACGAGGCTCGGCTCCACGAAGATCGCGCCCTTCGGCGGCTGGCGGCCGTCGAACGGACTGGTGTCGCGCCGCAGCGGCTCCAGCTCGCGGCGCAGCAGCGCGAGCGTCTGCTCGGTGAACCCGGTGCCGACCTTGCCCGCGTAGACGAGCCGCTCGTCCTCATACACGCCCACCGCAAGCGCGCCGATGCTGGTGCTGCGACCGCCCTCGCCGGGCGTCCAGCCGCCGATCACCACATCCTGCGTGAGGACGTTCTTCACCTTGATCCAGTGCGAGGCGCGCGCGCCCGGCTGGTACGGGCAGTCGAGCTTCTTCGCCACCACTCCCTCGATGCCGTGCTGCCTCGTGGCCTCGAGCAGGGCGCTGCCCTCGCCGCGGTGGTAGGCGGGCGTGCGCCACGCCGGCCCCTCGAGCTCCAGCTGCTCCAGCAGGCTGCGACGCTCCTCGTACGACAGCGCGATCGTGGTGTGGCCGTCGAGGTAGAGCAGGTCGAAGATCACGTAGGTGGCCGGTATGTCGCGCATGCGGCGCCTGACGGCTGACTCTGAGCCGAGGTGCATGCGCGCCTGAAGGCGCTCGAAGCTGGGCCGGCCCTCGTCGTCGAAGGCCACGATCTCGCCGTCGAGCAC